>JAZOVJ010000038.1:0-10377 GCA_045658645.1 Clostridia bacterium
CTTGTTTACTGGAACGACTTCCAGCACGTAATGCTATACATCACAGACGAGTCACTTTATAAACTTCAGTATTTACTACAGAAGATTTTGACAGATGCTCAGTTTATGAACAGTACAGCGGCACAGATGATGGGTGTCAACCTTGATGTTATCGAGGTACCTACAGAGAACTTGAGAATGGCAATGTGCGTTGTTGCGGCAGGCCCTATGATGTGTATATTCCCATTCTTCCAGAAGTACTTCACAAAGGGTATTTCCCTTGGCGGAGTAAAGGAATAATTTAAGGATTACAATAGTGGTAAGTTAAATATCAAGAAGTCTAATCTATGAAGGATTAGACTTCTTTTTTTTATTTATAAACATAAAAACCTAAGCCGAAAATCTTCTCCGAGTTTGTGAAGATAATAAAAGCGTTTTCATCCGTATCAACTATCATGCGGTGAAAATCAGGAATCTGCTTATTTTTTAAGGCACAAATAAGAAGGTTTTTTCTTGCTCCGGAATATGCACCTCGTGCATTTAAAATGGTTACACCGCGCCTGCTGTTTTCGATAATAAGGCTTGAAATTTGGGGACCTTTATCTGTAATAACAAACGCAAGCTTTGATGAATTAAGGTGGTCAATTATAAAATCAATACTGAATGCGGATATAAAAAGTCCAAAAAGACCATACAATGCAAGGTCAAAATTACCAGAAACTATCAAAGACACAAGAATGATAAAACCGTCAATAATCATCAGAAGCGACCCAATAGGGAAATACTGATACTTTGATTGAATAAGCCGACCTACAATATCCGTTCCACCGGTATTTGCATTTTCGATAAAGGTAAGAGATGCACCTATTCCAAAAAGTAAGCTGCCGAAAAGAGTTGCAAGAAAAATATTATGAGTAATGGGCGGAATTTCAGAGAAAACCTGAACGAGCGATGATATAACAACAACCGAAATAATTGACTTTAATACAAAGTCCCGTCCTAAACGCTTATAAGAAAATAACAAAAGAAAAAGGTTTACAAAAGAGTAGGTGACGCCCGGTGGAATGCCTATCGGGTATAAAATAGTTGCAATACCTGAAACACCGCCGGTGACAATCCCGTTTGGAATGTAAAAAAGACCTGTTGCAACAGCGGTCAGTGTCATACCTGTGAAAATAATAATATATGATTTGAGTTGCTTCATATAACTCTCCTTATAAAAAAGGACACGTATTATAACGTGCCCTTTTGCCTTTACTTTTTAGGTTTGATTTCCTTTTCCACAACTTCTTTTATAGTTTCGCTGTCCTTTGTTTTTGTATCCTTATTTTTTGTATCGTCTGTCACTTTTTTTACCTCCGTCTTTTTGCTGGCAGTCTTTTTGGCGGTGATTTTTTGGTTGTCACTTGGCTTGGCGGCTTTTTTTGCGGTAGCAGACTTTTTTGCAGTAGGTTTTACAATTCTGCCAAGAAAACTCAGCAACGCCTCAAAATCACCATTTACAGTAATATCCCCATTTTCTGTGGCTTTGGCTAAATCAAGTTTCTTTTCAAAAAGCATCTTAATAGCGTCAGCCTGTCCAATAATTTCAGCATCGTTGTCATAGTAATCATAAGGTTCGGCTAAAATCCTGTCGCCAAAATCTTCAATGTAGAAGATTCCGGCAGCATCCGGGTCTGTAATACAAACCTGAATGGCAAAATGAGAGTCACCTTTCTTGATTTTTGCCTTTTCTAAAATCTCTTTAAGCTCAGAAAATGTTTCAAAGTAGTTCATAATATCACCTTTCTATCATATAGTTTCTACACCTATAATTATATTCACCGGAGATGAAAATATGCATAAATTCAAGAAAAAAACAAATGCTATTTGTAAATATTTAAAAGAAAGGGAAGCGTGATATGAGCGAGGAACAAAATCAAGATAAAAGAGATATGGCGGATATGATAACCACAAAAAACTCACGAGGATGTATACGGTGTTTAAATATTATCGGAACAATTGAGGGTCACACCGCCTTGCCGCCAGGGACAAAGACGACAAAATATGAACACGTTATGCCGCAACTTGTAGAGGTAGAGGAGGACGAAGAGATTGACGGTCTTTTGGTGCTTTTGAATACTGTTGGGGGCGATGTGGAAGCAGGGCTTGCCATTGCGGAAATGATTTCGGGACTTTCAAAACCGAAGGTGTCTTTGGTGTTGGGAGGAGGACATTCAATTGGAGTGCCGCTGGCGGTTTCTGCAGATGTATCCTTTATTGCCCATTCTGCTACAATGACAGTGCATCCGATGCGTACAAACGGTGTTGTTATCGGTGTTTCGCAAAGCTTTGAATATATGAAGCGGATGCAGGACAGAATCATTGATTTTATAGTGAGAAATTCCGAAATTACGTATGATGCATATAAAGAACTGATGCTGACAACTGATGAAATTGCAAACGACGTTGGAAGTGTACTGTTTGGAGAAAAAGCAGTTGAGTGTGGCGTTATAGATAGAGTGGGGGCGTTGTCTGATGCGATGGACACTCTTTACGGACTTATTGACAAAAGAAAAAAGCGAAACAATTAAGTTTCGCTTTTTTTAATAAATTTTAAAATCAAACGCAGCCCTGAGCCTTCATAGCTTCAGCAACCTTTAAGAAGCCTGCAATGTTAGCGCCGGCAACAAGGTCATCACCAAGGCCGTATTCGTTTGCAGCCTTAACTGAAGAATCGAAGATGTTCTTCATAATTGTCTTAAGTTTTGCGTCAACTTCTTCTGCTGACCAAGAATATCTCATTGAGTTCTGGCTCATTTCAAGACCGGAAACAGCAACACCGCCGGCGTTAACAGCCTTTGAAGGAGCAACGATTACGCCGTTTTTCTTAAGGTAAGCAACAGCTTCGTTTGTTGTAGGCATATTAGAAACTTCAACGTAGTACTTGATGCCGTTAGCAACAATCTTTTCAGCCTCAGGAACGTCAATTTCGTTCTGAGTAGCACATGGCATAATGATGTCAACCTTTGTGCCCCATGGCTTTTCGCCAGGGAAGAATGGAACGCCGAACTTATCAGCATAATCCTGAACACGGTTTCTGCAAGAAGCACGCATTTCAAGCATAAAGTTAATCTTTTCTTCTGTTGAAATACCATCTTCATCGTAGATGTAGCCGTCAGGACCTGAAATTGTTACAACCTTACCGCCAAGCTCGTTAACCTTCTTAACAGTACCCCATGCAACGTTACCGAAACCTGAAACTGCGAAAGTCTTACCCTTAATATCATCGCCGAAGTGCTTAAGCATTTCAACTGTGTAGTAAACAGCGCCATAGCCTGTAGCTTCTGGACGGATAAGTGAACCGCCGTATGTAATACCCTTACCTGTTAGGACGCCTGTAAATTCATTCTTAAGTCTCTTGTACTGACCGAACATATAACCAACTTCTCTTGCACCAACACCGATGTCGCCTGCAGGAACGTCAAGGTCAGGACCGATGTGTCTGTAAAGCTCTGACATAAAGCTCTGGCAGAATCTCATAACTTCGCCGTCAGATTTGCCCTGAGGGTTGAAGTCAGAACCACCTTTACCACCACCCATAGGAAGTGATGTCAAGCTGTTTTTGAATGTCTGTTCAAAGCCAAGGAATTTAATAATACCTGAGTATACGTTTGGAGCAAATCTAAGACCGCCCTTGTAAGGACCGATAGCTGAGTTGAACTGAACTCTGAAACCACGGTTAACCTGTACTTTGCCGTTGTCATCTACCCAAGGAACACGGAAAGTAATCTGTCTTTCCGGCTCAACCATTCTGTCGATTACGCCTGCTTCAACAAGGTCAGGACGCTGGTCAACAACAGGTTCGATTGTTTCCAAAACTTCTGTAACGGTCTGAATAAATTCAGGCTCGCCTGCGTTTCTCTTTTTAACGTTTTCCAAAACGTCTAATAGATACTGATTTTTCATATTAAAACCTCCCATTTCTTCAAAACCGACATATCGAAAAAATATATGGTATGCCACTTTTGTTAAACAGTATAATTATACAAAAATGCACAAAAATTGTCAATACTATAGTGTTATAAAAATGGGGTAAGAATAAAAATATGTGAAATTTGCAATAGAACAGGCTATTTAATATAAAAAAAGATAAGCTATTTGACAAATGGAGGAAAAGTAAAAAAGACCGGACAGTTTGTCCAGCCCTTTTTGGTCAGCCTTCCATATGTTTACCAAGGAAATTTGCAGCAGCTTCGGCAAGCTTCACTTCCGTTTCGGTTGCATCACGGCTTTCCTTTAAAACGAAAATTACAGACCCGATTGTGTCGCCCTCTGAAACGATTGGAACAACAACGCCGGCGTTGTATTGGTCAATGCCTTCGGCAACGGTTAGCCCTGAATCAAAGCCCTGTGACTGAAAAGATTCCTTTTCAACCATTAGATTTTCAATATCGTGGCTTACTCTTCGCTCTAAAAGCTCTTTTTTTGAAAGACCGGATACTGCGATAATATTGTCTCGGTCAGTTATTACGGTAGGGATACCAACGGTTTTATTCAGGCTTTCGGCATAGGTTACGGCAAAATCACCAAGTTCGCCGATTGGTGAGTATTTTTTGAAAATAACCTCGCCGTCTTTTTCGGTAAATATTTCAAGTGGGTCTCCCTCGCGAATTCTCATTGTTCTTCTTATTTCTTTTGGTATAACAACACGACCAAGGTCGTCAATTCTTCTTACAATTCCTGTCGCTTTCATATAGAAAATTACTCCTTTTGTTTAATTTACAAATCTATTATCTGCCATCGAGGAATTTTTATGTAAGGAAAAAGGTGGAATAAAAAGTAAAAAAAGTCACCGAAAACGATGACTTTAAAAATTATTTTTCATAAACCGAACGTTTTAAAACCCCTATGTAAGGAAGATTTCTGTAATGCTCGTCATAGTCAAGGCCGTAACCTACGGCAAATTCATCAGGTATTTCAATTCCCGAATAATCAACCTTAACATCAACAACACGCCTTGACGGCTTATCAAGCATAGTGCAAATTCGTACAGTTTTTGCATTGCGTGATTCAAATAGTTTTTTCAACTTGTTAAGGGTATTTCCGCTATCAATAATATCCTCAACAATAAGAATATTCTTGCCTGAAACGTCCTGATCAATATCACGTTTTACGTTTATAAACCCGTCAGAAGCAGTTGATTTTCCGTAGCTTGAAACCTGCATAAAATCAAGTTCAACAGGCATATCAAGAGTTCTGATTAAGTCCATAGCAAAAGGTGTTGAGCCTTTTAATATAACAATAACCAAAAGCGGTTCACCATTCAAATCACGATTGATTTGCTCGCCGATTTTTGTAACGGTTTCCTGAATTTTCTCTTCACTTACCAATATACTTTCTATATCTTTATGCATAATTTATCTCCCGATTTTAATTTTAAGTGATGGATTGGAAATTATCTTTGCACGACCTAAAGCGATAGCAATAGGTGTAGTGATAGCACAGTCTAAAAGGTGATGCACAAATGTTCCTGAAAGTGCAATCACTGCGGCAGAGGTAGCTAATTGACCAGGAACAATTAGCGGAGTCAGTGCAAATACAATAATGCCTTCTGCAACTGCGTGAAGAACGGCGGTTATCAAAAGAATAAGGTAAATGTTAAGATTTTTATCCTTTATCATCTTGCAACCAACCAGTGCAAATATAAGGTGTGTTGCTGCTCTTAAAACAACAATAATTGAGTTCGGAGCAGGGATTGTCATAAAGAAACCGATACAGCTTCCGATAACGGTCATAACCGCAACCCAAGGACTAACAAGCATTGCCAGAATAGTCGGCGTATGTGAGCCGACAGTCAGGGTAAAAAACGGCAATACAAGTTTAACCGGTGAGTATGTAATTAAAATTGAAAGAGCAGTTAAAATTGCCGCAAGTACCATTTCCCGTGTTTTCTTGTTCATCTTTTGTAAGTCCTCCTTATAAGTTTAAAAAATTGTTTATTATTTTTTCGGCATCAGGTGTAAGCCCTGATGTTATATAATAGTTAAGTCCGTAAACATTCCCGTGTTTTCCGGGCGCAATCAGGTTAGCGACTGAAATTATTTCGCCTTCTTTTGAACGTGAAATGCAATCAAGTTCAGCCGGCATAACAGCTTCTAAAACGCCGATTGGCTTGCCGCGGCAGATTTTTATTGTGGTTTCAAGCCCGTTATAAATAGGGACAGAAGTGTCAACAACAGCCCATTCCTGCTTGCCTTCGGCACACTCAATATCCTCGCATCTGCCATCAAAGGCTTTTATAACACTTTGAAAACCGTCCAAAATACCAAGTACAGGCACGTTTACCAAAACTGCTTCGCGAATCATACGAACAGCCTGTTCGGAATATTCAGAAACAATAAGCTTTTCACAGTTGGCAAGACTGCCTGAAAAAATAACAGGAATACCAAGCTCGGCAAGGTAGTCAAAAGTACCTCTTTCGCCTATATAAAAAATCATATTGGTTTACCTCTCTTTGCTGAAAATCAATCTTGAAAAAATGCATCAGCTATGTTATAATTATAGCATATTTATATGCAAATTTCAAGGGGGCAATTATGAAAGTATTGATTGTTTCAGTAAAAACAGGATACGGCCATCATTCTACTGCGAAGGCAATAATTGATTACCTTACAGAAAAAAACATTACTTGTGAAATGCTTGATACGTTTGAATATATAAATCCGCTTCTTGCGGATTCCATAGATAACGGATATATGTTCTCTACAAAATATTTTCCGGAAACCTACGGAAAAGCGTATGACAGGCTTGACAGGCATGATGAAAAGTGGGATAAGCATTCGCCGGTTACGATTTTGTCAAAGATTGTATCAAATCAACTGAAAGACTATATAACCGAGTATCAGCCGGATGTCATAATCGGTACACATTCTTACGCTTGTATGATGATGACATATCTGCGTGAAAAAAACATTGTTAATTGTCCGCTTGTGGGCATAATAACCGACTTTACTGTGCATCCGTTCTGGGAAAGTACAGAGCTTGATTATTATGTTATCCCAAACGAGCTTTTGAAAAACAGGGCAAAGAAAAAGGGGATAGCGGAAGAAAAAATTCTTCCTTTCGGGATACCGATAAGAAAGCAGTTTTCAAATAAATTGACAAAAGCACAGGCAAGAGAAATTCTTGGTGTAGAAGATAAAATGACCTTTTTGGTAATGATGGGGTCTATGGGCTTTGGAAACATTGTAAAGGACATTCGCTCAATAGACAATCTTGACGAGGATTTCCAGATTTTATGCGTCTGCGGAAAAAACGAAAAGATGAAGGCTGAAATCGAGGCTATCAAATGGAATAAGAGGGTTATCCCGTATGGTTTTGTGGATAATGTGGACGTGATGATGGACGCATCAGACCTTATAATCACAAAGCCGGGCGGACTTACATCTTCTGAATTTTTAGCAAAGAAAACCCCTGCAATTATAATGAACCCTATTCCGGGTCAGGAGAACCGCAATACCGAGTTTCTGGTTAATAACGGCGCAGCAATTATGGTTACGGATACGTTCTCTCTTGATGAGGCGATTTTTGAAATGATGGCAAGCCCTGTAAGAATGGAGCTTTTAAGAAAAAGCGTAGAAATTATAGGAAAACCAAACGCCACAAAGGATGTGTGCGAATTTGTGATAAAACTGGCAAAAGGAGAGAACTGATGGCGGAAAAAGAACTTAAATTGCCGGAAAAATTCCTTGTCAGAATGAAAAATATGCTGGGAGATGAATATGAAGAATTCATCTCAGCCTTTGATGTGGAAGACCCATACGTGGGAATGCGGATAAATCCTTTAAAGGAGAATTCAAAAGAGGCAATCCTTTCTGAACTTGGCAATCCGGAGCGGGTTTTATGGTGCGAAAACGGTTACTATACAGATAAGAAAAAAATTTCGGGAAAGCACCCTTATCACGTGGGAGGTCTTGTGTATTTTCAGGAGCCGTCAGCTATGCTGACAGTGGAGGCTCTGCCTATAAAAAAAGGTGATTTTGTCCTTGATTTATGTGCTTCCCCCGGCGGAAAGGCTACACAGGCGGCGGAAAAACTCGGCGGAACGGGGCTTTTGGTGGCTAATGAAATAATACCGAAAAGAGCGGCAATTTTAGCTGAAAATATTCAGCGAATGGGAATAAAAAATGCCGTTGTTACCAATGAAACTCCGGAAAAGCTTTCTGCAAAATACACCGACTTTTTCGATAAAATCATAGTAGATGCTCCTTGCTCTGGTGAGGGTATGTTCAAAAAGGAGCCACAGGCCGTGACTGAGTGGAGTGAGGAACATACAGTATCCTGCGGGCAAAGGCAGAAAAACATATTAGAATCAGCATTCAGGATGTTAAAAGGCGATGGATACCTTGTTTATTCAACCTGTACTTTTGCGCCTTGCGAAAATGAAGAAGTGGTACTTTGGGTGCTTGAAAATTATCCTGATGTAGAGCTTGTTCCGATAAAGGCAGACGGCGTTTCGAATGGTAATGCATTGTGGGCAGGAAGCGAAATGGACTTTTCGGGGACAAAAAGGATTTTCCCGCATAAGTCAAAGGGCGAAGGGCATTTTACAGCGCTGTTTCATAAAAAAACAGGTAAATTTTCACAACACACAATGGCATATAAGTGTGACGGTGAAAAAGCCTTTCGTGAATTTGAAAAAATAGCTTTAAATACACACCTTGAGGGCAACTTTATTGCTTTTGGTGATAAAGTTTATCTTATGCCATATAATCTTGATATAGATAAGATTAAAACGGTTTCGCCGGGATTGTTTTTAGGAACTCTGAAAAAGGGCCGGTTTGAACCATCTCATGCACTGTGTTTAGCGCTTTCGGCTGAGGATTTCAAATCCGGAATTGAAGTGACAGACTGCAGTAAATTTTTCGCAGGAGAAACGCTTTTTGCGGACAAAAAAGGCTGGACAGTCGTTTTATATAATAACTATCCTGTGGGCTGGGGAAAGGCATCGGATGGTGTTTTAAAAAATCATTTCCCGAAATATTTGCGTTTTTAGGAGAAAAAAATGGACGGATTAGTTGAATTAATTGTAGAAAAATTCGGCGGCAGTGTAGCGAAAGAGCTTATCGTGTTTGTGATCTCTATGATACCTGTTTTAGAGCTTCGCGGAAGCATTTTAGCTGCGGGATTTTTAAAAATGGAGTTTTTGTCAACATTCATAATAGCGGTGATTGGAAATATGTTGCCTATACCGTTTATTCTGTTGTTTATAGACAAAATATTCGGCTGGCTTAAGAAGACGAAGCTGAAAGATATGGTTGAGAAGCTGGAGGAAAGAGCGCTTTCAAAATCCGACCAAATCAGAAAGTACGGAAGATTTGGGTTGTTCCTGTTTGTAGCAATTCCATTACCGGGAACAGGTGCCTGGACGGGTGCTCTTGCGGCAAGTCTTTTAAGAATGAAACCAAAGGAATCAATATGGCCTATTTTCTTTGGAGTGGTAACTGCGGGGCTTGTGATGTCGCTCATAGCATTTGGTTTTATAAAGCAAATAATTTAATGCGCATTTAATGCGCATTTTTTGTTTTAATACGAGCATAAATTTCTTGACTTTTTGCCTGTATAGTTATATAATAAATATAATAATGCCTTATAGTGTATTTAGGAGGAATTATGAAGAAAGCAATTAAAATAGTTTTAGCTGTTTTTCTGGCGATTTGCATAGCTTTAGGATGGCTTGTATATGCAAATTGGAACAGTATTGAAGCTTTTATACATTCTTTGAATACAACCAATGAAGATACCGTTAAGGAACTTGAAAAAAATAAAGAGGAGCTGGAAAGCTTCTTAGAAAACGAACAGGAAATCACAGTTCGAGATTTGACGGAGGAAGAGGCGAAGGCACTTAATGAGGGGAATTTAAGCGAAGATGAACTGATTGGGATTTTGACAGGAGGGACACCGGAGCCTGAAAAAACTCCAACTCCGACTAAAAATCCTGATAAGAATCCTGCACCAACCCCGACGCCTACACCAAGTTCGGATAAACGTATTTCTGAACTGATTGCAAAGCTTTATGTTCAAAAGAGCACATACTTGGGCAAGATTGATGATATTGAGGCTCAGGTAAGAGCGGAGTTCATTGCAGATCCTGATAAGTGGGGAACTTTACAGGATGCGAAAAAAGTATTCCTTGCAAAATACTTGCCAACTGTGGCATCCTGGGAAAAGACCTGTGATGAAACTGTGTATGGCATTTTAGATGAGATACGTAACGAACTCAAAAAACAGGGAAAAGATAGTACCATAGTGGAAACAATGGAAAAATCATATCTTGAAGAGAAAAAACTTAAGAAAACTTATTTTATAAACAGATATATGGACTAAAGGAGTATAAAAAATGGAAAGAACAATAAA
>JAZOVJ010000039.1:0-3542 GCA_045658645.1 Clostridia bacterium
TCAGGGTTTGTTCCGGGACTTATTGCGGTTCTTGTGATGATGGGTTATATCGGTTACCTTATGGTGCGTGGCGGAAAAAAGATAAGGAAATAAGCTATGGAAAATATTATTATAATCCTCATATTACTTTTGGCGGTAGGAGGAGCTGCAAGCTATATTTATAAAGCGAAGAAGAAAGGGCAGACCTGTATCGGATGCCCTTACGCAAAAGAATGTTCAAAAAAGGCTTGCCGTACTGAAAATAAATAATACATACCAAAAAAATTGCCTCTGCCTTATGGCAGGGCAGTTTTTTTGTAGTAAAATAGAGCAAAACACATTTTAATTTGTCCCATAAGTCACGGGAAAATGTGATAGTATTGTAACATGGGAGATTTAAAAGAAGGCGGTGGTTTTATAAGAAAAATAAAAAAGGAGAGTTTTAATGGAATTGAATTTTAAAATCCAGAAAGACAGACTTATTGCAGGAAGTATACTCGAGGGCAATTCAGGGAATGTTGGCACGTATATTTGTAAATTTGACATTTTGGAGAACAAAGACTTTTTGTGGCTTTGCGTATTCAAAAAAGATGGTACTGCATATCAACAGGTGATAGGGAACGGTAAATGCTTAATACCAAAGGAAGTTTTGGAAAATGCGGGACGGGTTGAAATTGGTTGCTATGGAACGAAAGACGATACAAGGATAAGCACAAATTGGCTTACCTTTAGCGTGGAAGACGGTGCATACTGCGAGGCAACTGCACCGGAGGAACCGACACCTGATGTATGGGAAGAACTTGTTATGAAGGCGCTTCCGTATATAGGCGAAACGGGGAACTGGTATGTGTACGATAAAGAGAAAAAGGCATACGTAGATAGTAAGGTACAGGCAAAAGGAGAAAAAGGAGAAAAAGGAGAAAAAGGCGATAAAGGTGAGGCAGGAATTTCTGAAACCAAACGTTTTCCAATTTCTCCTCAGATAGATATAACAACCGAGGAATTGGTGAGATATATTAATGTTAACGAGCTTGATGGTATTCCTTTTTCGGATTACAACTTTACATGCGCAAAAGTATTGTTTACAAATAAACCTCAAACAGAACAGTTTTTAACGGAATTTCAGGTAAAGTTGAATGGAACGGATGTATGTGTGTCTGCACAAACAGGGTTCTTGTATAATTCAAAACGACAATATTGGTTAGCACATTTTGACTTAATAAACTGTTTGGCGTTGGGACATATCTCTTCAGTAGAAAACCAAAATTGGAGGGCAAATGTCGTTATGCCGGCTAATCAGAGTTTGTTTGCAAAACAGAATATTATTACTTCGCTAAGATTTATTTCTACTTCCTATGATATCCCTGTGGGTACTAACATAAAGGTGTGGCTGAAATAAGGAGGATGTTATGAAAAAGTATGTAAACGGGAAATATATATCCCTTTCCAAAGAAGAAATTGAATTGATAGAGAACGAAAAGAAAAATAAGTGTCTGGCAGACGCAGATTATGAAGAAGAAGTAAACACAAAAATACGTGAGCGCTATACACAAAGTCAGGAGTTTGCAATTTTAAGGCAGAGATACGAAAAGCCTGATGAGTTCAGGGAGTATTATGAGTATTGCGAGCGGTGTAAAAACTCTGCCAAAGAATTAAAAGAGAGTGATATACATGTCAGTTAAAACGTATTCAAGAAAAAAACAGGGTAACCTTAAACTTTCAACAAACTTTTTAGTAAAAGAATTTGCCTGCAAGGATGGAAGTGATAAAATACTTGTGGATAGTGAGCTTGTTTTAGTTCTTCAAAAAATCAGAGACCATTTTGGAAAGGGAGTAACAATAAATTCTGCATATAGAAACGCGAGCTATAATAAAAAAATCGGAGGAGTTTCAAACAGTCAGCACACAAAAGGAACGGCGGCAGATATTGTGGTATCAGGCGTGTCACCTGAGAATGTGGCAAACTTTGCAGAATATATAATGGATAGTAAAGGCGGTATTGGTCTATACAACGGATTTGTTCACGTTGATGTAAGAACTAAAAGGTCACGCTGGACAAACTTTGGAAGCGAAAAGAGTGTAGACGGATTCTTTGGATATTTGACAAATACCGATGAACCTGCACCTGCAAAGTATCATAAAGAAGGGCTTACACACGTAATTGAAATAGACCCGCGAAATATCTGGGCGGTGGAAACACAGGTGCCAACAGATAAGGTTACCTACAATAATTTTGTAAACTCTGTGTTTTTTATGCCACAGGCAAACGGAATTATGTACCCGCAAGGGATTATGGTAAATGCTGGGAGGATTGTCTGTAATAATGCAACCCATCAAAAACCTGTTGCTACACTTTTGGTGCATAATAAAAACGATGTGGAAATGAAATATATAAGCGACATCAGTAAGGAAAAGGATGTATGGTTTGCTGTTTCAGGGTTTGGCGTTTATCCTGAAATTACAAGTGAACAAGAAGGATTTGTGGGGAAATTTCAAGACGTTTTGCGGTCTGCAACAAGACCTATTATCGGATACAGAGAGAAGGATAATAAAATAGTTGTTGCAGTAAGACCATATTCTACTGCGAAACGAGCGCAACAGACGGCAAAAAATTTAGGACTTGATTTTGCGATAAGTCTTGATGCGGGCGGAAGTACCACACTTACTGTGAACGGGAAAAAGATATACAAAGGCGATGGGCGGAGAATTTTTGGCGGATTAATTTGGTGCTGATAAGCCCGACCCCTTGTCTTAGTACAAGACGAGCAGGGTTAAGATTAGTAATAAAAACTCGAAAAAAGGTGGTAGAAGGACTCGCCGCCAACATAGTTGGCTTGTTGCTTGTCGACCGAAAGGCTATGCCTTTCAGTACCCGACTGCGCACCATTTTGCTAAAAAACTTGCCACAGGCAATTTTTTTTACACAAAATGCCCTCTCGGGTTCGAGTCTTCTCAATACAAAAAAATAAAGAGCAACTTAAAAGTCACTCTTCATTTTTTTTGGCAGGGGTAGAAGGACTCGAACCCTCAAGAACGGTTTTGGAGGTCGTGTCAAATTAAAAAGACCGTCCAAATTGTTCCCACCGTTGAGCCGTTTGTAGCACTCGGTCTTCTGAACCTTATGCCTTTTGATGCTTTATTGATGCTATATGAATATCTCATCAAATTTGATGCCCAACTGCCAAAAACGACGCACTTAACTTTATTTTAGTATAACATAAATTCTATGAAATTGCAAATAGAATCGAACGAAATTACCCGATTTGAGAATGGCAGAATGAAATGAACAGAATTACTCGACTAACAAAATTAAATGCAATACAAAGCGTTTTTGAGCCAATTACGGAAACCTATTCCATAAACACTATATCAAAAAATGATATACCTTAATCAAAGAAAAAACGGCTTTGTGAATAATATACCTTAAATTGCTAAAAATAAAAACAGAAATCTGCAATTGGAGGTAATATTATGTTTAAACATGAAAAAATGCTTTTTCATCCAGTAGAAGTTGAAAGACCAAATCCACAGTATGCCGTATTGCTTCAGGAACAGCTCGGCGG
>JAZOVJ010000040.1:0-48008 GCA_045658645.1 Clostridia bacterium
CATTGCCCTATTTGCAATCCAACATTGCAACAGGATTTTTACGCATTATTGCATCAACAATTTCATTGTCCAGTCTTGGAAGGATATTCTTATAAATATATTCCATTCGTGGAACAGGCAACACTTTATGTTCATACCCAAACCCTGTAAAAAACATATCATCGTGAGAAAGAAGAATTTTATCCCCATATCCTGCATTATAAATTCTTTCAATCATAGTTATTTTGCCGGATATATATTCCTCCGAATCATTGTCATACATTCTGTCCAATCCTATATAGCAACCTAAGGAAGCAATCTTAAGTATATATTCAAAATCATCAGTATCGCTGAGATGCCCAACTGTTATTTTTTGCGGGTCTACACCTCTATTAAATAATATTTGCAGTGCTTTTATTGCGTTTTTGTTGTGTGCATTTGTATGAAGCACAATCGGTAAATCCAACTCTTTTTGGGCTAATGCAGAAGCTATCAACAATTTTTCGTCAAACTCCGAAATCTCTGCCTCTTCAACTGCTGCTTTTATTATTCCTGCATTTATATTTTTAGCGTCATTCACATAATGCATCGCTATAGTTTCAGCACTCAACAAAGCTATAATGGGATTATATGTATGATAAAGGCCTGTCGAACAAACGATGTGAACACCGCTCCTTTTTGAAACTCTTTTTAACAATTCCACATCTCTTCCCACGTTTGGCGGTGTGCAGTCAAGAAGGAGGTTAAGTCCATACTGTTTATTAAGGTATCTCAAAAAGCTTACTGCAGCATTTTCCAATTCTGTTTTGTCTATATATTTGTCCCCCGACATTTTATTTAAAAATTCGCAGTAACAACAAATGTGTTCATGACTTAATGTCGATTTAACATTTTCACCATTTATTTTGCCTAAAACCGTATTTATCATATTAAGTTATTCATCCCCTTCTGTAATTGGTGATACTACAATCACCAATGGTGCTTATTAAAGTATATTTTATCACAACTAAAAAGAAATTGCAATTACCTTGACTTTATTATTAAAAAGATATAAAATAGTTGTATTCTGCGTTTATGAGGTAATTTTACAATGAACAGACAAAAACTCAAAGGAAATCTATTACTTTTACTGACCTCTTTAGTTTGGGGAATTTCTTTTATTGCTCAAAGCAAAGGCGTTGAGCTTATCTCCCCTATGGCATTTAACGGCATAAGGTCAGTATTGGGAGGTATTGTACTTCTCCCTGTCATCTTTTTCCTTGACCTTGGCAAGAAAAGAAAAGGCGTTAGTGTTTCGAAGATTGACAAAAATCTTATTATAGGCGGTCTTATCTGTGGATTGTGTTTATGTGTCGCATCAACCCTGCAGACTATGGGTATGGTTTACACAAGCCCCGGAAAATCAGGATTTATAACTGCACTTTATATGGTAATTGTCCCTATTATCGGGCTTTTCACCGGCAAAAAAACACGACCTGTTATATGGATTTCGGTTTTAATTGCAGTTTGCGGTTTGTACCTAATGTGCATAAATTCAGAACTTTCTATAAATCAGGGTGACGTTTTAACCCTGCTATGCGCCGTAGTTTTTTCATTCCACATACTTGCCATAGACTACTTTTCACCCAAGGTTGACGGTGTTAAGCTTGCCTGTATGCAGTTCTTCGTATGCGGAATTATAAATCTTATTTACGTATTCTTGTTTGAAGAACCAAAGCTTGACCCAATCCTTGATTGTTGGCTTTCTATCGGATATTCGGGAATCTTCTCCTGTGGTGTTGCATACACCCTGCAGATTGTTGGTCAAAAGTATACAGACCCGACCTCCGCTTCAATCCTTATGAGCTTGGAATCTGTGTTCGCAACCCTTACAACCGTTATTCTGGTTGCACTAGGCTGGAACTTAACAGGCGGTCAGCTTACAGGTCGGGAAATCCTTGGTTGCATACTTATGTTCGTAGCTATTTTACTTGTTCAATTACCTGAACGTAAAAAAGCCGAATTTGTCGAAAAAGCTTGACAAATATGTAGGTACTGTAGTACAATAAAGTAGTAAATTGTGGATATTAAATAGGTAGAGGTGCGGAAATTATCAGTAGCATATTTTACAAAGGGTATTTTGAAATATGTGAAAGGAATTTTTGCCGAAGCTTGAATTTTTATACCCCGAAAATTCTCGCTGGTGTGCGTGCATAATATGTCTCACACTGTCACAATAACGTGGAGCGCTATCCTGATAATGAAACGGTACTTTTAGCACGATAGCAACACGCTTTCGTGCTTTTTTGATATTCACAAAAAAATATTAGGAGGGTTTAAAATGAAGATTTTAAACAAAAAAAACATCTTTGCCATCATTATGACAATGTTCGCTATTTGCTTTGCAACAGTGGCATTTGCATCAGGTGAAGGCACAGAAGCTGTGAGCAATTACTATGCAACATTCTGGGCAATGATTCCGCCTCTTGTAGCTATCGCACTTGCTCTTATCACAAAGGAAGTTTATTCTTCACTATTCATCGGTATCGCACTTGGCGGATTTTTAGCTGCCAACTGGAATCCTGTTGTTGCACTTGACAACGTTATTAACGAGGGTCTTATTGCTGCGGTTTCAGGAACAGCGGGTATCTTTATTTTCCTTGTAATCCTTGGTGCTTTAGTTGCCCTGATTAACAAGGCAGGCGGCAGCGCTGCATTTGGTCGTTGGGCAGAAACACACATTAAGTCACGTACAGGCGCAATGTTTGCAACATTCATCCTTGGCGTACTTATCTTCATCGATGACTATTTCAACTGCCTAACAGTTGGTAGCGTTATGCGTCCTGTAACAGACACCCACAAGATTTCACGTGCAAAGCTTGCATTCTTAATCGATGCAACTGCTGCTCCTATCTGTATGATAGCTCCTGTTTCATCTTGGGCTGCTGCAGTTTCAGAGTTTGCTGAAGGCACAGGCCTTTCAGGTATCGAGCTATTCTGCCGTGCAATTCCTTATAACTTCTATTCACTACTTATGATTGTTTTCGTAATTTCAATCATTCTTATGAAGTTTGACTACGGTCCAATGAAGTTACACGAATACAACGCTATGACAAACGGTGACTTGTTCACAAGCGGTCAGGACGAAATTGAAAAATCTGAAGATATTGAAGCAAACCCAAAGGGCAAGGTTATCGACCTTATTCTTCCTGTAATCGTTCTTGTTGTTATTTCAATTATCGGCCTGCTTTATGTTGGTGAATACTTTGCAGGTGCAAACTTTATTGAAGCTTTTGGTAACACAGATGCAACTGTTGGTCTTCCTTGGGGTGCTATCGTTGCACTAATCGTTACAATTATTTACCTGATTGCAAGAAGAGTTATTACATTTAAAGAAGCTATGCAGGCTATTCCACAGGGCTTTAAGGCAATGGTTCCTGCTATTATGATTCTTACATTCGCAACAGCTCTTAAAAATATGACAGGTCTTTTGGGCGCTGCTGAATACGTTGAAACACTTATGAATTCTGCAGCAGCAGGTCTTGCAAACTTCTTACCTGCTATCATATTCTTAGTTGCTTGTGTACTTGCATTTTCAACAGGTACATCTTGGGGTACATTCGGTATTCTTATCCCGATTGTTGCTGCAATCTTTGATCCGACAAGCGAGCTTATGATTATCGGTATGTCAGCTTGTCTTGCAGGTGCTGTTTGTGGTGACCACTGCTCACCTATCTCAGATACAACAATTATGTCTTCAGCAGGAAGCCAGTCTAACCACGTTAACCACGTTTCAACTCAGCTTCCATATGCTATAACAGTGGCTGCAATTTCATTCGTGGTTTATATAATCGCCGCATTTGTTCAGAATGCCTACATACTACTTCCACTCGGTATCATTCTTACTGTTGGAACACTATTTGTAATTAAGGCTGTTACTAAAAAGCAGGCATAAAATCAAACAAAAAAAAGAGATGTGAATTTAATTTCACATCTCTTTTTTAATGTCTTCCCTTATAATAGTCACCTAAAACTATTGTATCATTTACTTCTATACTCTGTCTGACACGTCTGTTTTGATTTTCAATATGCACTGTATCCTCTTCAACTATTTCTTCCTTTGACGGAACATAGTACATAGCATTATCAAGCCAACCCCACGTTTCAAAATAGGCAAATCCGTTATTGTCCGGTGCCATTATATCGTTTCCTATATATTTACCTACGGCATCAAGTCCGAAAAGATTCACAAGTGTCGGTGCCCAGTCAATCGTCATCATAGGCTTGTCCATTTTAACCGACTTCATATTTTTTGAATAAATAAATGCAGGGACCGTATAGGACAAGGTCTCGCCTTTCCACTCGTCTAATAAGTCTTCATCAGACACACCGTATGCAAAATGGTCAGTGTATGCAACAATTACTGTATTCTCTAAAAGTCCGTCTGCTTCAAGTCTTTCAAGCAATATTCTGAAAAACTCATCGGTATCGTGCGCTAAAATACGAATATTGTTCAGCTCTTCATTCTCTTCTTTTCCCAAAAGTTCAGGATAATATTCTTTTGCAAGTGTAAGTTTCTTACTGTCGCCCGTATACGGAAGATGGGCAGAATACGTTACCACAAAGTTGAAGAACGGTAATTTTTCCGTCATCTTTTCATATATGGCATCACTCTTTATCATATTTGTGTCAAGCTCCGCCTCGGTTCCCTCTATTCCAAAATCCTGCACGCTGTTATACTTGTCATAGCCAAAACTTTTATGCATAATACCCCTGTTATAAAAATCCGGGCTATTGAAATGGAATGAGTTTGCAGCATATCCTTCCTGCTTAAAAAGCCTTGCCAGAGCATACGGGAAACTGTTTGTGCTGAAATTTGATGCTGAAATTGCAGATACAGGAGTGAAAAAACCCGTATTAAACGCAAACTCCGACCCGAATGTAAACCCTGCACCAAAAAACGGTGCATTATAGTTTGTGAAGTTTATTCCGTTTTGCATCATATTATAAATGGTTGGTGTATGTTCCTTATCTATCATCCAGGTGTCCATACTCTCCATCATAACCGCAATCACGTTTTTTCCTTTAAATATATCTGAATACTTGTTCTTTTCGGGTTGTCCCTTTTCTTCGAAAAACTCATCGACCCGCTTGAACTCTGCCTCTCCGTATCCGTCAAATGGGAACAGAGTTGTGAAAAAGTCGCGGAATGTAAGCTGATATATCCCCGTAATTTCGATACATTTATTTATATCATTAAAATTTTGGTAAACAACCCTTGGCTTTTTCCATACGTCCCATTGGTTTTGGGAATCGCCATATAGCCAAGGCTGCATACATATATGACAACATACAAGCACTATTAACGGTACCAACGCTGCCCACTTTCTTTTCTTTTTGGCAATATCAGGCTTGTTCCAGAAAACAAGAGCTAAAACCAAAAATGCAATTTCGAGAACAAGAAAAATGATGACACGCTCATCAATCTGTTTTATAACGTGGTCTAAATAATCTGCTCCCTCTCCTGCTAACATAATACTTTTAAGCCAGAAGAACTGGTCAAAAATCTTATAATATATATATTGGCTAAATGAAAGGATTGTAAATATTCCCGAAACAATCCCGAAAGTTATTTTTCCGCTTCTTTTAGGTAACACGAAAACGCAAAATCCTGTAATCAGGCAAATCCACGCTGCCGTGAAAAATTTTAACATCACCTTAACATAGCCTTCGCTGAAAAATCCCGGAGTTAAAAGGTTACGAATACATAATTCCGGCATGACCAGTGCTAAAATACAATATAAAATAAAATGGTACTTCTTTATAATACCAAGTATATATTTAAAACCCAAAAATCCACTCTCCGTTCTTTTTATAACTATTTTCTCCAAAAAACGACAAAAAAATTATATCACAAAGCCAAAGGATAATCAACACAAATTAAAAAAAAGAACAGCCATTATTTTAGCTGTTCTTATTGATTTCTGACAGTAAACTTTCGACAGTTTCCTTGTCTGACATTCTGTTAACCGCATCCAAAAGCATATTTGCAGATAGTTTTGACGGAAGTCCAAGCTTTAGTGCAAGTTTCTTCCTGCGTTCCGCACTTTTTTCTCCGCCCGATAGCCCCATCTTGAAAAAGTCAGTTTTGGTAAGCTTTGCTTTGGGCTTTTCACACTCTCCGCAAACGGTGCATCCGCTTTTTATAAGTGCATCGGTTATTATCTCTTCGGTTATCCCTTCAACCCCCAAAAGTCCCTCTTTTCCACCAACAGTTTTTCGTTTTTCCTTTCCGGCAATTTCGGGGATATATGCATGCTTAACCTGTTCTTCAGGCACAAGCTGTTTTATAAAATTGCGTATTTTTATTCCTGCACTGTCCGAGTCGGTTAAAATCACAATGCCCGTCTTTTCAGCAAGAGTTTTGATTGTTTGCTGGTCTTTCTTATTATTAAAAACAGAAAAACCGTCTACAACAAAAATAAAACTGTCCAAAAATCCTGACAGCTTGATTTTATCGTATTTCCCCTCAACAATAATTGCTTCTTTTACTTTTAACATATCAAATCTCCGACACGTTTTCTAAGGTATATCCTACCATTTTTGAAAGAATATGTCAATATACAAAATGAACTCAAGGGTCTCCCCTTGAGTCCTTTTTTCATTTTAGCAACAAGGATCATGGTCGCAACAGTTATTATCACAACAGTTATTACCGCCATACGAATTTCCGTCATTACAGAAGCAAAGAACAAAAACCACTATGATTATAATCCAAATCCAACTACTGTCATTATTATTTCCGCATCCTCCAAAAAGTCCCATAATAAAAATCCTCCTTTCTAACTTATATTATACATTACGCTAAAAAGGAGAATTTGTGAATTTTAAATTTCTTTTTCCCAGAAAACGAACACGCCCTCAGGGGTTTTTGTCATATACAAAACGAAATTTTTAGGATATGTATTGACAACACAAGACCATCCCTCATCTGTTTGAGTTATTTCTGAATATGTAGCGTTTGGGAAATGGCTTTCAAGGTAGTCTGACACCGTCTGATGCTGCTCTTTAAATCTAATTTTATTGAACATTCCGTTTCCTTTATAGAAGTTATATGCCCCAAGCGCTGCTGCTCCTAAAAGAAACAGTTTTCGACTTTTCTTACTCATAGTCTTCACCTAATTCCTTAAGTAGTGCCTCATAGTAAAGCATAGCTGTCGCTTCGTCTGTTTCGCTCGCCTTTAAGCCAAAAAGGTCATGAAGGGAAACATGGAACAAGGAAGATATGGTCATCATAACATCTGACGGCGGAAGTATTTTTCCGCTTTCATAACCATAAACAGTAGCAGTTGACTTTCCAATAATCTGTCCAAATTCCTCTTGTGTCAGTTTATGAAGTAATCTTATCTGACGTATACGTTTTCCAACGTTCAAAAGCTCTTCGCTTCTTTCTGCCATAATTACTCCTCCCTCTTTTTCCTTAGCATCGCAGCAGTTGAAACAGGCTCATTCATTGGCATTTTTAAAATCATCTGCGCATGAGGCGCAGATTCAATGCTCTCGCCTTTTTCGTTTTCCATATAGCTGACTTTTTGTGTGAAAAACGGTTTTCCTGGCTCTAAAACCTCAATTTCGTCACCCACAAAAAATCTGTTTCTCTGACTTATTGTGGCAATACCCGTTTTTTTATCATAAGCCTCTACCATACCAATAAGGTCATACTCACGAATGTATGAGCTTGAAGTATAAACCTGACCCTTATCGCTTGGCTTTCCGTAATAAAAGCCTGTTGAGTATGGTCTGTGGCTCACCTTACATAGTTCGTCAAGCTGGGCAGGGTCAAATTTATAATTTTCAGGGTCTTTAATATATCTGTCAAGTTCCTCACGGTATGCCTTAACAACAGTTGCAACATAATATGATGTCTTAACTCTTCCCTCAAGCTTTAAGCTTGTAATACCGCTCTCAACTATTTCAGGAATATGCTCTATCATACATAAGTCCTTTGAATTGAATATGAATGTGCCTCGTTCGTTCTCAAAAACAGGCATATACTCACCCGGTCTTGTTTCTTCCATTAAAGTATAGTTCCAACGGCAAGGATGAGAACAAGCACCCTGATTTGCATCACGTGATGTTAAGTAGTTAGACAAAAGACATCTTCCTGAATAAGAAACACACATAGCACCATGAACAAAAGCCTCAAGTTCTAAATCATCCGGTGTGTTTGCTCTTATTTCACGGATTTCGTCCATAGACATTTCACGGGCAAGAACCACTCTTTTTGCGCCCTGCTTATACCAGAATTCTGCACTTTTGTAGTTAACATTATTTGCCTGTGTGCTGATGTGGATAGGAAGCTCAGGTGCATTTTCCTTAATAATATCCATCATTCCCGGATCCGCCACTAATACCGCATCAAAACCAAGCGGTGCAATCTCCTTAATATACCGAGAAAACTCCTTAATATCCTTATTATGAGGGATAATATTTGCGGTAAGATATACCTTTTTTCCTCTTTCGTGTGCAAAGGAAAGACCCTCTTTCATTTCTTCAAATGTAAAATTTTCAGCAGCGGTTCTTAAGCTGAAAGATTCTCCGCCAACATAAACTGCATCCGCACCGTATAAAATTGCTGTTTTAAGCTTTTCAAGGCTTCCGCCCGGTGCTAAAAGTTCAGGTATCTTCAAAACGTCTTTCCTCCCGTTTTATTTCTTTACTGCAACAGTTACTCCGTCACCCAAAGGAAGAATAACTGTTTCAAGCTCATCTCGTTGCATCTGCGCTGAGATAAATCGTCTCAAACGCTTAACAATTGTTATTTTACGTCTTATGACGTGTTCATCGTCTGCAATCATTCCCTTATAAAGAATGTTGTCAGAAATAAGCATACCGCCCTTTTTCAAAAGGCGTATGCAGTCATTTAACATATATATGTAGTGTGCTTTAGGGCCGTCCAGAAATATCACGTCATATTCACCTGTCAAACTTGGTACGATGTCCTTTGCATCACCTAATACCACTTTAATTTTATCAGATAGACCTGCTTTTTCAATGTTATCACGTGCAATTTGAGCAGTTTCAGCATCCCATTCCAAAGTGGTTATGCTGCCTCCTTCTGCAAGATACTGTGACATCAAAATGGCTGAATATCCGATTGCACAACCCACTTCTAAAATTCTTACAGGCCTTTTTATGCACATCATAGTTTCTAAAAACTTTGCAGTTTCCGGCTGAACAATAGGCACAGAATTCTTTTCTGCATATTCCTCAAGTTCCTTTAAGATCCCGCATCTCTCAGGGATTTCACCACGAATATATGATGTTATATAAGGATAGACTATGGCGTCTTTGTCATACTCAACCATTAAAAATCTCCTCACAGTACTTTATTACTTCTTCTTTTATTTCTTCAACAGTTTTACTGCGGACTGCAGCACCTGATGCCATAATATGTCCGCCACCGCCAAACTTTTCGGCAAGAACTGATACGTGATATTTACCATTTGAGCGGAAGCTTATCTTTTTCTTTTCCGGTGTTTCGCGGATTGAAACGGCAATTTCACAACCCTTAACACCCCTTGGAATATTTACAATATCACCGGTGTCCTTTTCTTCAATGCCGTATTCTTTTAAAAGGCTTTCTGTTGCACACACAATATTTAGCTTGCCGTCAAAATACTGCTCCATATTGTTCATAAGATAGCCTTTGAATTTGATAACACCAAGGCTTTCGGTGTCAAAAAGCTTTCTTGCAATTTCTGCATGGTCAATATCCATTTTTATAAGCTCTGATGCGATAACAAATGTTTCAGGACGTACATTTGAGTACTTGAAACTTCCGGTATCTGAACTTATTGCAGCATAAAGTTGCCTTGCAATATCCCGTGTTATCGTGACACCCATTTTTGTGAACAAATTATACAGAATTTCACCCGTTGCAGGAGCTTTTTCGTCAATATAATCCGCATCACAAAAACCAATATTGGTAAAATGGTGGTCAATACAGGCTGTCTTTTCTGCCACATCGAAAATAGTCTTTCTTTTGCCTATTCTCTTAACATCTCCACAGTCAAGACACAGGCAAAGGTCAGCTTTTGGTATGTCATTTTCATCAAAGACAGTATAGTCCTCGCCTAAAAACCTGATACGTTCTTCAGGGACTTCGGAAAATATGCATCTTACCTCTTTTCCCATTCCTAAAAGTGCAAGGCGCATAGCAAAAGAAGAGCCGACTGCATCGGCATCTTCACTGTCGTGGGATAAAATCACCACACTATTTGCTTGTTTTATCAAATCAATAATTTTATTCATCGCTTTGATCCTTCATAATATTGCTTAAAACCTGATTAATATAAGCACCGTGTTCAATAGAGTGGTCAAGTTCAAACTGGAACTCCGGTGTATGTCTTAAATCAATACGTCTGCCAATTTCGCGTCTTATGAATCCGGCTGCAGATTTAAGACCCAAAATAGCCTGTTTCTGCACTTCTTCATCACCCATTACGCTTATATAGCACTTGGCATAGCTTAAGTCATTTGTAACGTGTACTGCCACAACGCTTGTCATCATAGGTATTCTTGAATCCTTAAGTTCACGAATAACTGATGCAAGCTCACGGCGTACCTCTTCATTTACTTTGTCAATTCTGTTTTTTGCCATAGTAATACCGTCCTTTTTTTGCGGTTATCTCTCAATTTCCTCCATTATGAAGCATTCGAATACATCGCCTTCCTTAAGGTCATTGTAGTTTTCTACACTCATACCGCATTCAAATCCTTCGGAAACTTCCTTAGCATCATCCTTAAATCTCTTAAGGCTGGCAAGTTTTCCTTCGTGCATAACGATACCGTCACGAACAACACGAACCTCTGCGTTACGTGAAATCTTACCATCTGTAACGTATGCACCGGCAATTGTTCCAACACCTGAAACCTTGAATGTCTGTCTGATTTCAGCGTGACCTGTAACAACCTCACGGAATTTAGGGTCAAGCATACCCTTCATAGCAGCTTCCATTTCCTCGATTGCCTGATAAATTACACGGTAAAGTCTTATGTCAACTTCCTGAGCACTGGCAGCAGCTAAAGCACCGGAGTCAGGACGCACGTTAAAGCCTACAATAATAGCATTTGATGCGTTTGCAAGCATTACGTCAGATTCGTTGATTGCACCAACGCCGCCGTGGATTGCACGAACTCTTACTTCTTCATTTGAAAGCTTTTCAAGTGACTGACGAACAGCTTCAACAGAACCCTGAACATCGGCTTTGATAATGATGTTAAGTTCCTTCATATTACCTTCGTCAATCTGGTCGAACAGGTTATCAAGAGAAACCTTAACAGCCTGATTAAATTTGTTTTCTTTCTGTTCCTGGCGTCTTGCTTCTGCAACATCTTTTGCAAGCTTTTCATCTTTAACAACATAGATATGCTCGCCGCCCATAGGCGCTTCAGAAAGTCCCTGAATTTCAACCGGAGTTGATGGGCCCGCAACCTTCATACGTCTGCCCTTATCGTTAACCATTGCACGAACGTGACCAACGGCTGTTCCTGCAAGGACAATATCACCAACGTGAAGTGTACCTTCCTGTACCAATACGGTCGCAACAGGGCCTCTTCCCTTATCAACCTTTGACTCAATAACAGTACCCTTTGCAGGCTTATTAGGATTAGCCTTAAGCTCCTTCATATCTGCAATAAGAAGTACCATTTCCAAAAGTCCGTCAATATTTATCTTCTTCTTTGCTGAAATTTCAACGCAAACTGTGTCGCCGCCCCATTCTTCAGGAACAAGCTCGTGTTCAACAAGCATCTGTTTTACACGTTCAGGGTTGGCTCCGTCTTTATCAATCTTATTGATAGCAACAACAACTGTAACACCCGCAGCTTTTGCATGGTTAATAGCTTCAATTGTCTGTGGCATAATACCATCATCAGCCGCAACAACAAGGATTGCAACGTCTGTTACCTGTGCGCCACGGGCACGCATTGTTGTACACGCTTCGTGACCCGGTGTATCCAGGAATGTAATATCTCTGCCGTTTAGCTTAACACTGTAAGCACCGATATGCTGAGTGATACCACCTGCTTCTGTATCTGTAACTGATGTGTCACGAATAGCATCAAGAAGTGAAGTTTTACCGTGGTCAACGTGACCCATAACAACTACAACCGGTGGTCGTGGTTCCAAATCTTCCGGCTTATCTTCTTCATCTATTGATGCAAATAGTATATCCTCTTTTGTAAGAACTATTTCAGGTTTTACTTCAACACCAAAATCTGATGCAATTAAAGTTGCTGTATCAAAGTCGATTGTCTGGGTTATTGTTGCCATAACGCCAAGCATCATAAGTTTTTTAACAACTTCAGCAGCACCTTTTCTTAGCTTAAGCGCCAAATCACCTACTGTGATAAATTCAGGCACTTCTATTTCTGTAGGACCTGCAGGAACCGGTGGCTTTGGCTGTTCCTTATGCTTATTAACCTGTTCCTTTTCCTTTTGAGGCTGTTTCTTGTTATGTTTTTTACCCTTATTTTCAAACTTTGAAACATCATCGTCTGTAACCATATGCTCCAAACGTTCTCTCTCGTTAACCTTATCGATTTCGAGAGTTGATGTTCTTGTATCAACATAACGTACCTTTTTGGCATCGTCAGCCTTAATTACATATTCCTTTTCACCATCATTATTGGTAGGAGTAATTCTTTCTTCATTTCTCTTTTTAGCAGGAGCCTTACCACGCTTTTCCTGTGGCTTTGTTTCCTGTTTTTTAATTTCAGGAACAGGCTTTTCCACCTTTTTAGGTTCTTCCTTCTTAGGCTCTGGTTTCTGTTCTTTAATAGCCTTTGGTTCTTCCTTAACTTCTTCCTGCTTTGGCTCTTCTATTTCAAGTGCCGGCTTTTCAATAGGCTCATCTCCAACATCATAAAGAGTTGTATAAATGTCAAATATAAGACCAAGCTGTTCGTCAGAAAGAACGCTTGTTCCCTTAACTTCAACCCCAAACGCTGCAAGTCTTTCAACTATATCTTTACCGGTTACTTTTAAATCCTTGGCAATCTGACTTACCTTAATTCCGTTTTCTGCCATATTATTCATCAATCCTTTCTATTTTGGATAAAATTGCTTTTTTAAAGTTGTCATCATTTACCGAAACAACCACTCTTTTGTCGCTTCCTAAAAGTTTTCCGAGTTCTTCGGAATTTGCGTATTGGATATATTCTACTCCGTAGTAAGTACAAGCATCACAAATCGATTTTCTGCTGTTTTCGGAAATATCTGACGCAATTATTATCAAACGAGATTGTCCGCTTTTTATGGCTTTATCGCACATAAATTCACCCGATGCTATTTTGCCTGCCCTCTTTGCAAGACCAATCATTCCTAAAACCTTATCCATTCTGCAGCTCCTTCTTAATATCATCAAAAATGCTGTCATCGGCATTAGTTTTGAAATGTCTTGATACAGCTTTGCGTTTCTTTGCATTTTCGATACATTCATCGTTTTTACAAATATACGCACCTCTGCCAAATTTCTTCTGGCCAAGGTCAAGCTCTATATTATTATCATTTTTTACAAGTTTTATGAGTTCGCCCTTAGGCTTCATAGTCCTGCAGGCAATACACATCCGCATCGGTGTATGCATTAAAAATCTCCCTTATTACTTATTCCTGACCTGCTGAAATATCTATCTTCCAACCTGTTAGTCGTGCTGCTAAACGCACGTTCTGACCTGATTTTCCGATTGCAAGAGAAAGCTGGTGCTCAGGTACTGTAACCTTTGCGCTCTTTTCCTCTTCGTTTATCTCAACTGTAAGTACCTTTGATGGTGAAAGTGCTGCTGAAATATATTCAACAGGGTCTTCACTCCAGTTAACAATATCAATTTTTTCGTAGTTAAGTTCTTCACCGATTGCCTGAACTCTTCCGCCGCGAGGTCCGATACAAGCACCTTGTGCATCAACGTCAGGGTCCTGTGAGTAAACAGCAATCTTTGATCTTGAACCTGCTTCTCTTGAGATTGACTTAATTTCAACAATACCGTCCTGAATTTCCGGAACTTCCTGGAAGAAAAGTTTCTTAACAAGACCCGGATGTGAACGGGAAAGAATAATCTGTGTACTCTTTGTTCCGTTTCTTACTTCACTTACATAGCACTTAATCATTCTGCCTACTTCATAGTATTCGTCAGCCACCTGCTCATTTACAGGCATGATAGCCTCCACCTTACCGATATCAACGTAAATGTTTCCACGCTCAATTCTTTCGATTTTACCTGAAACAAGTTCGTTTTCTTTTCTTGTATATTCGCTGTATAGAATTCCGCGTTCTGCTTCTCTTATTCTTTGTGTTACAACCTGTTTTGCAGTCATTGCGGCAATTCTTCCGAAGTTTGCAGGTGTAACTTCAACATTAACAACATCGCCAATTTCGTACTTCTTGCTGATTTTCTTTGCATCAATCAAAGAAATTTCAAGCTGCTGGTCTGAAACCTCTTCTGCTACTGTCTTCTGTGCATACACACCGATTTTTCCTGACTCACGGTCAAGCTCTACACAAACATTCTGTGCTGATAAAAAGTTTCTCTTGTACGCTGCGATTAGTGCAGCTTCAAGAGCATCAAGAATTGTATCCTTATCAATCCCCTTTTCCTTGCACAAATCCGTAAGCGCTGATAGTAGTTCGTTATTCATTTTCCAAATCCAACCTTTCTAAAATTCAAAATGCAGTTTGATATAGGCTGCATCTTTTGTGTTTATTGTAATTGTCTCTTCGCCACATTCAAATGAGATTCTGCCGTCATCGTAGCTTTTTATCACTCCTGTAAACTCTTTTTTACCATTAAGTTGCGAAAAGAGTTTTACATCAACCAAAGTTCCGATATAGTGAAGATACTCCCTCTCAGTTTTAAGCTTTCGCTCAACTCCCGGAGAAGAAACCTCAAGCAAATACTCCGTTTCAATCGGGTCATCTTTATCAATCTCGTCACTAAAAATTCGTGAGAACTCTTCGCAGTCGTTAATACCAACGCCTCCGTCTTTGTCAATAAAGATACGCAAAATCTGCTTTCCATCTTCCTTTTTGAACTCCGCATCAACCACTGAAACTCCCAGAGTCTCTGCTACCTTGTCACCGATTTCCATTGCTAAAATTTCGGTTTTGTTCGCCAGAATAATCACCTCTTTAAAATTGTTTTAAAACTAAAGAGTGGGTTTGTCGACCCACTCTTTAGAAAAACTTCTATATTACTGTAGTTATTATATCACGCATCTTTGGAAAAATCAAGCTTTTTTTAGAAAATTCTTCATATTATCACTCTAAAGTTATAACATCATCATCTAAATCCTCAAGAGGTGTTTTGGTTGTTGTCGGTTTTTTTGTCGGTGCCGGCGTATTTGTCGGTTTGACTTGTGCTTCCGGAGTTTTTGCAGGTGCAGATGTAGGCTCAGGAGTTTTTGTCACTTCCGGTTCCTTTGATGGTGCAACTGTTGACGGCGGATTTTTGTCAGGTTTTTTATTCAAATTTCCCGCTTTTAAGACATTTTGTGAGTGTTCGTCAGATACAGTCACATCATCTGTCGGTTCACCTTCGTATCCAAATACTTCTTTTAACATAGTTTTTGTCTCTTCAAGATTTACCACAAAGTATGAACCACCGCTCAAGGTTTTATTTTCCCCGGGCATAGTATATGTTGTTACACTTTCTCCTGAAAGCTTTGCAATATATCTTATGTATTTTGTTATATCTCCGGTTTGAATATTTGTTTTAATTTCTTTTGAAATCTGTGAGAAAATCGCAGGCACTTTTGGAAGTATGCTTAAATTTACCTTCTGATCTACTACAGCTTTGAACAGTTCCTGTTGCCTTAGTACTCTATCTGTGTCGCTACCTGTTCCAACGCCATAATTGCTTTTTCTGTAACGCAAAAACTGTTGAATCTGATTGCCTGAAAGCTTTTGCATTCCCGGTTTTAAGTGGATATGCAGATTTTGAAACGGGTCGTCATAGTTCATTCCACGTCCCTTTCCTTCAACGTCAGGAACATCAAATTCTACAGGTCCTAAAATATCAAAGAGTCTGTCTATTGATGAAAATGAAAACTCAGCATAGTAGTTAATAGGGATTCCTGTCAGTTGGGTTACCACCTCTGCCATAGCCTCAGCTCCCACAATCTGACCGGAGTTTTGTTTACTGCTTAATGCGTGAACCTCGTTGATTTTTCTTGTGATTTTGCGGTTTTCAATATGAACTTTAGTATCTCTTGGTATAGACAGAAGATTTACCTTTGCTGCATTTGCATCATATGCTGCAACCATTATTGTATCACTTCTTAATCCCGATTCATCAACACCTAAAAGAAGTACGTTTATCTTTCCGTTTTCAACAGGTGCCAAGATATTACTGTCATCAAAAAGTCCAAAGCCCATTATTACAAAAAGGAATAAAACAAGCACAACAAATACAGTAATCAATACTCTGCCTGTTTTCTTTTTTGCAGGCTTTTCTGTCTTAATATCATCCTGAACAGAATCATTTACTTTTCTTGTCAGTTTTTCTTCCTTTTTTAACTTTTTAAGCTCTGCTTTTTTATTCTTCGGTCTTGCTCTTTTCACAATTTAACCCTCTCTTTTTTAGGTTTAATTAGCTGACGGCCTTTTTATTCCACCCTCTGTCGAAGCAGGAGTTGCAGTTGGCTTAATCTCCGGAGCCTTTGTCTCCTCCGGTGCTTTTGTAGCCTTTGGTGCAGTTGTTTCCGTCGGCTTTTTTATCGCCTCAGGTGTATTGGTAGCCTTTGGTTTGGCTGTTTCTGTTGGTTTTTTAGTCGCCTTTGGTGTTGCTGACGGCTTAGTTGTTGCGTTAGGCTCGTCACTTGGGTCAGGACTTACTGTCGGAGACGGCGAAGGTGATGAAATCTTTACATCCTTTGATTTACTTGAGCCGTCTAATGAATGTATTGTTGCTCCATCTGCCGGATAACCAAAAGTCACCTCAACAAGCTCTTTTACTGCAGTCATATCAGGAATCCAGTATGATGCACCGTAGTCTACACTGTTAGGCGTTCCCGGGAGCCCATATAGGTTTACATTTTCCGCCGTTAAGTCAGGCAGACTCAATGCATATTTTGCAACATCACCAAACTCGAGGTTTGTTTTTATATTTTTACTTACAGTTTTATAAAGCTCAGGAACCTTTTCTACAATAGTAAGATTAAGCTTCTGTTCGGCAAGTGCTTTAACAAAGTTCTGCTGCACCTTTGTTCTGTCAATATCACCCATAGGATAGTTTCTGAAACGAACAAGCTGTTCTGCTTTGTTTCCATCCAGTAACTGATAACCTTTTTTGAGGTGAATTGAAAGTCCCTGTTCAGGGTCATCATAATTCATATTCTGCGGCACATCAAAATCCACGCCGCCCAAAGCATCAATAGTGTCTCGGAAAGCTGACAGACTGAACTCTACATAGTAGTTTATCGGTAGCTTAGTAAGACGGCTTACCGCCTCAATCGTGCCGTTTATACCTTTTTTCTTACCGTCTTTCCTTATTGAATATGCGGAATTTATTTTCTGGTATCTGCTCCCGACATACATTCTTGTGTCACGTGGTATTGAAAGGATATTTACCTTATCTTCATCAAGGTCATAGGACGCAACCATTATTGTATCTGTAAGCGATGCTTCCTTATCAATTCCTACCAAAAGGAAGTTCACCTTTCCAGTTTCCTTTTCTACCTCAACAACCTCGTCAACATCATCGTATCCGTTAAACATACCGCCCATTCCAAGCATAAACGCCGATGCTGCAACTATAACAATTAAAGATATTACAAATATGGTTATCTTTTTCTTCGTAAAAAATGGTTTTCTTGCTTTCCTTCTTCTGCGTCTCAATTTAATTACCTCGCCTTCTTAAAAACACAGCTTATATAACCTTAAAAAGTTTTACAACTTTTTTATTCCAAATGCTTTTATTAAAATAAATTTCACACGCTTTAATTATACCCCAATGGTATATTTTTGTCAATAATTTATATATCTATTCTATTGCTTTTCATAAAAAGTAATAGTATAATAAGATTAAGTTTTTACAAAGGAAAAAGCCACGTTGTGCGGACGTGACTTTTACACTAAAAATATTAAGGGGAAGGTATTTTGTAAACTTGTCAGTTTACAAGTATATGTTACCACACTCTTATGTATTTGGTATGAACTAATTGTGAATTTATTGTGAACTTTTAAAAGGAAATTTTATGAAAAAAAACGATTTAATATTTTTAGGTATTGTTTTGCTGATAGCCGTATTATCTTTCGTTTTTATCCCGAAGGAAAGTGCCAATATTGCAAAAATTACGGTGAATGGAAAGCTTTTCTCCACACTTTCTCTCGACAGTGATACTGTAATTGATATAAACGGCACAAATGTAGCAGTGGTTAAAGATGGTGAGATTTATATGGAAAGTGCAACCTGTCCTGACAAACTATGTGTGCATCAGGGCAGAATTTCGGACAGTTCAAAAAAAATTGTCTGTCTTCCAAACAAGGTTATAATTGAGGCTGTAAAAGAAAGTTCTGTTGATGCGGTGGTGAGATGATGAGTGCCAAGAAAATTTCATATATTTCGATGCTTTCTGCCCTCGCCATAGTATTTGGATACATAGAAAGCCTTTTTCCTGCAGCTCCCATTCCCGGAATAAAGCTGGGCCTTTCAAATATTGTAATTCTTTTTGCAATCTACCGAATGGATAAGTCCTCTGCTTTTTTCATAATGTTTATAAAGGTTATTGTCACATCCCTTTTGTTCAGTGGGCTTAGCGTGTTCTTGTATTCATTTTCCGGCGGGCTTTTAAGTTTCATTGTAATGATTGGTTTTAAAAAACTATTTTCAACCACAGGCGTCAGTATGGTGGGCGGTGTTTTTCATAATATCGGTCAGCTTTTGGTTGCCGCCTTTATTATGCAGTCAAATGCGGTGTTCGTTTACCTGCCTGCCCTTTTAATTTCAGGAATTGTTGTTGGGTTTGTTACAGGAAATATGTGCAGTATAATTTTAAAGAGAAATAATATGACAATATAAAAAGTATGTCTTTGTGACATACTTTTTTAATTCAATCTTTCTAATGCTTCTTCTAAAACATCAAGCATCTTCCGTTCATTTGAAATTGTAAATACTTTTGTTTTCAGCTCATTCGAGTGCGGTATACCCTTAATGTACCAGGCTATATGTTTTCTTGCCTCAAGTATTCCGCGATTTTCCCCCTTTATTTCACAAACAAGCTTTACGTGTCTGATTGCCTCTTCAATTTTTTCTGTATCTGTTGGGAAATAAGTTATTTTTCCCGTTTCTAAATACTCGGAAATCTGCTTGAAAATAAATGGATTTCCCTGCGCTCCGCGACCCACCATAACTCCGTCACAACCGGTATATTCAAGCATTCTTTTGGCGTCTTCGCCCGAGAAGATATCACCGTTTCCGATTACAGGGATTTTCACGCTTTCCTTAACCTTTTTTATGGTATCCCAATCGGCATTTCCCTGATAAAACTGTTCCCTTGTTCTTCCGTGAACAGTTATCATATCCGCACCTGACGCCTCAATCATTTTGGCAAATTCAGGTGCAGATTCACCGTCCCAGCCTTTCCGTATTTTTACGGTTACAGGAACGGTTGCAGCGTCCTTTGCCGCCCGCACAACCCGTCCTGCAAGTTCAGGGTTTTTCATTAAAGCACTGCCGTCACCGTTGTTTACTATTTTTGGCATCGGGCATCCCATATTTATGTCGATTGCAGACGGTGAAAACTCCTCTACCTTTGGTATAATCTCGCCGATTATTTCAGGTTCTGAACCAAAAATCTGTATTGAGGCGGGTCGTTCCCGCTCATCCAGCATCATTAATGACGCTGTTTTTTTATCCTTATAATAAAGTCCTTTTGCACTGACCATTTCGGTGGTAAGTCCGCCCGCTCCGTAGCTTTTGCAAATAAGCCTGAACGCAAGGTCGGTAACTCCCGCCATTGGCGCTAAATGTATCTTCTGTATCAAAAAATTATCCTCCCTGCCTGATAGAATATGGTAGATACGCTCCAGGCTATCACAAGCTGAATACCCAGAGCTATGTATACTGTTTTACGTGATTTTATTTCCCTGCTTGCAGTAACCACACTCGCAAAGCAGGGTGTATATAATAAACAGAAAAGCATCATCGAATAGGCATTCACTCCATCAAATCCGCTTTCGGAAAGTATCCCGAAAAGATTTTCCAACCCTGCAAATGATGAAATATTACCAATGCCGTATAGCACAGACATTCCCGAAACAACAGCCTCTTTTGCGGCAACTCCCCATATAAGCGAGACTATTATCTGCCAATATCCAAGTCCTGCAGGCATCATTAACGGCTCAAGAGTTTTACCGATATTGGCACCCAGACTTTCTGCCACATCGTTCGTAAATCCATTTTTCCCTATGTGCAGTATAACCCAAAGAATTATCGAAGCCAAAAATATTGTTGTACCTGCTTTTGTGAGGTAATCCTTAACCTTTTCCCACACATATATGCCGACAGTTTTAATGTCTGGCATCTTATATTCAGGGAACTCTATCAAGAGATTGCTTTCCCTTTCTTCCTTTTTAGAAATTATCAAAAGCATCAAAACTGCAACTATGAAACCTATCAAATACATAGAATAGGCACAAAGCGATGCATATTTTGAAAAAAACATCTTTGAAAGCATTACGTATACGGGAATTTTGGCACTGCAGGACATAAACGGGATTGCAAATATAGTTTTAATCCTGTCCTTTTTATTCTTCAAAGTTCTCACCGAAAGAATTGCAGGAACACTGCATCCCAAACCTAAAATCATTGGAATGAACGCCTTTCCCGAAAGCCCCGCTCTGCTCATCATTTTGTCCATTATATATGACACCCTTGCCATATATCCGCAATCTTCTAAAAAAGCAAGCGCCAAAAACAGCATAAATATGTTCGGAAGAAATGTAATTACTCCTCCAACTCCGGGAATTATACCTTCTGTAATCATAGAAATCAGCATCGGGTGTATGCTTTTTTCCAAAAGCAACTCTGTTATTCCCATTGAAAAGCTTTCCAACCAGTTTTCAAAGAATGTTTTAATATAATCGCCTATTGAAAAGGTAAGAACAAATACAAGTCCCATTATAAGAAAAAATATGGGAAGTCCCCAAAAATTATGGGTAAGCACCTTATCTATATAACTTGTTATTTCCTCTTTTTTCCCACATACGAAAACCTGTTTCAGTATTTTTTCTATAATGCCGTAAAGGTCTTCGGCGTTTTTTTTAACATCAACCTCGGGGGTTGGTTTTTCTGCACTTTCTGCGGCTTTTAAAAGCTTGGAAAGTCCTTCCCTTTTCTTTGCGCTTACAGGGATTATCCTTACTCCCAAAAGCTTTTCCAAAAGCGATATGTCAATGCATATACCACGCTTTTTCACAATATCCATCATGTTAAGAGCCAAAACCATCGGCTTTTTAAGACTGATTAGCTGAAGCGTAAGGTACAGGTTCCTCTCAAAGTTAGAAGCATCTAAAACATTTATAATAACATCGTCATTATTTAAAAGATAGTCCTTTGTCACCTGCTCCTCTTCGCTGTATGAAGAAAGCGCATAGGTTCCGGGAAGGTCTGTTAAAACAAAAGTTTTTCCGTCCGGATTAATCTTTCCGCTCACACACTCAACTGTTACGCCCGGCCAGTTCGCCGTTTTCTGATTTGCGCCTGTATATGCATTAAACAGCGTAGTTTTTCCGCAGTTTGGATTACCCACAAAAGCAAATTTCATATCTATCAAGTTTTCATCTCCAAGACCATAATTCCTAAAGCATACTTTCTTCCCAATGCCAGATACGTGCCTCTTACTAAAATTATCATCGGTCCGTTTTTTTTGAGATTTATCACCTTGATTTTTGTGCCTTTGGTAAGCCCCAAATCTAAAATTCTGCGTTTTTCTTCTTCCGAAAGCATAATTTTATCAATTTTATAGCATTTCCCTAAAATTGCCTCGGATAAATTCAATATTGCCACTCCTTTTTGAGTTATTTATACTTTACCATTTAGAATTTTTGTTGTCAATAAAAATGTAACAATAAATTGCCGATTTTCAGGCTATTTTTCTGCAAAAATGACAACTTAAAATAGAGCCTATTCATTTGACAAATACCACATTTTATTGTATCATATATATATTATATAAGAAAGGCGGAATATTTTATGAATATATTATACGTAACTTCTGAAGCCGCTCCTTTTGTTAAAACAGGAGGACTTGGTGACGTAGCTGGGTCTTTGCCTTTGACACTTAAAGAAAAAGGTGTAGACGCTCGTGTAATCCTACCTCTATACAAATGCATAGACCAGAAATACAAGGATATGATGAAGTATATCGACAACATCTATATCAATATGGGTTGGAGAAGTCAGTACTGTGGAGTTTTTGAACTTGACTGGCACGGCACAACCTATTATTTTGTTGATAATGAATTTTACTTTAACGGTCCCGGTCCTTATGACCATATTCATTTAGACTGCGAAAAATTCATATTTTTCTCAAAGGCTGTTTTGTCACTTCTTCCTACATTGGGATTCCGTCCTGACGTTATTAACTGTAATGACTGGCAGTCTGCTCCTATCCCTGTTCTTTTGGATACTTTCTATGATAACCCGTTCTATCGTGGCATCAAAACTGTTATGACAATTCATAACTTAAAGTTCCAGGGCAGATGGGACCTCGAAAAGATTAAGGACGCTCTTGCTATTGATGATTATTACTTTACAGAAGATAAGCTTGAGTACTATAAGGATGCAAACCTCCTAAAAGGCGGTCTTGTTTATGCGAACAAGATTACAACTGTATCTGAAACTTATGCAAAGGAAATTACAACTGCTGAATACGGTGAAGGTCTTGACGGGCTCCTATATGCACGTCAAAATGATACTGTCGGTATCGTAAACGGAATTTCAGATGACTGGAATCCAAAATCTGACCCGTTCATATTCGAAAACTTTACTGAAAAAACTCTTAACAAAAAGAAAATCAACAAGACAGAGCTTCAAAAAGAACTTAACCTGCCTGTTGATGAAAATAAGATGATGATTGGTATTGTTTCAAGACTTACCGATCAAAAAGGTTTTGACCTTATTGCTTATGCTATGGAACGTCTTTGTGAAGGCGGTTACCAGATAGTTGTTTTGGGAACCGGTGACGAAAACTACGAAAATATGTTCCGTCACTATGCATGGAAATACCCTGACAGAGTTTCTGCCAATATTTTCTTCTCAAACGAACTTTCACATAAAATATATGCAGCCTGCGATGCATTCTTGATGCCATCACGTTTTGAGCCATGCGGTCTTTCACAGCTTATTTCTATGAAATATGGATGTCTTCCTATCGTTCGTGAAACAGGCGGACTTTCTGACACTGTTATTCCTTACAACGAATTTACAGGCGAAGGTACCGGTTTCTCATTTATGCCATATAATGCAGACGATATGATGACTGTTGTCAACTATGCAATGCGAACATACTATGATAACCCTGAAGCCTGGGAAAAGCTTGTTAAGAGCGCTATGAGTCAGGATTTCTCATGGAATGTTTCTGCGGATAAATATATTGCGCTTTATGAAGAAATTTCAGGTGTTACCTTAGAAAAACCTGTCAAAAAGGCAGCTACAAAAAAAGCAACCGCAAAAAAGGCGGCTGAAAAGAAAACAGAAGATGCACCAAAAGCGGCTGAAAAGAAAACTACTGCTAAAAAAACTGTAAAAAAGCCTGATGCTGAAAAAGCAGAACCTGCCAAGAAAACTACTTCTAAAAAGACAGTAAAGAAAGCAGAACCTGAAAAAGCAGAGGTTGAAAAGACAGCGGATACTCCGAAAAAGACAGTAACTGAAAAGAAGGCTGATACTCCGAAAAAGGCAGTAACCGAAAAGAAGGCTGAAGACAAAAAGCCTGCCGCTAAAAAGACTACTAAGAAGGCATAATTTTGAAAGGAATTTTAGATAAATGGGAAATATTAAACTAAATCAAGCCGAAACAGATTTAAGAAATGAAATAATCGGCAAATTATCACGCCATTTCGGTAAAACTTTGGAAGATGCAACTCCGAAAATGGTGTATACCGCATGTGCTTTAACTGCACGTGACAAGATTATGGAGCGTTGGGCAGTTTCTCATAAAACTGTTAAAGAAGAAGGCTCAAAAAAGCTTTACTACCTGTCATTCGAATTCTTGATGGGAAGACTTCTTGCGTCAAACGTTTTAAATCTTATGCAGACAAAAACATATGTAAAGGCTCTAAAGTCAATGGGCTACGAGCTTTCAGATATTGTTGAGCTTGAAAACGATGCGGGTCTTGGTAATGGCGGTCTTGGCCGTCTTGCTGCCTGCTTTATGGACTCTTTGACAACAATGGACCTTCCGGCTTACGGCTGCACTCTTCGTTATGAATACGGTCTTTTCAGACAAAAGATTGTTGACGGCTATCAGACAGAACTTCCTGATACCTGGCTTGAAAACGGTAACGCTTGGGAAATTGCACGCCCTGAAGAAGCTGTAACTGTACGCTTCGGCGGTCAGGTTTATACTGACTGGGTTGACGGACACTTCTCCTGCCGTTATGAAAATGAACACACAATTATTGCTATGCCTTATGACGTTCCGCTTGTCGGCTACGATTCAAAAATTGTAAACAAGCTTCGTCTTTGGTCTGCAAAAGCTCCTGACGTTATGAATATGCAGGAGTTCAATTCAGGTAACTACATCCGTTCAACCGAAGAAAGACAGCTTGCTGAGCTTATTTCCAAGGTTCTGTATCCTGAAGACAACCACACAGAAGGTAAGGAACTTCGCTTAAAGCAACAGTATTTCTTGGTTTCTGCAACGCTTCAGTGGATTTTAAGAGAATATGAAGACAGATATGGTTGTAACTGGCACGACCTTCCTGAAAAGGCTGTTATACACATTAACGACACTCACCCTACCCTTGCAATTCCTGAACTTATGCGAATTCTTATTGACGAAAAGGGGCTTGGTTGGGACGAGGCATGGGATATCACTACAAGAACTTTTGCCTACACAAACCATACAGTTTTGAGCGAAGCCTTGGAAAAGTGGCCTCTTGATATGGTTAAGAGAATTCTCCCTCGTGTTACTATGATTATTGAGGAAATCAACAGAAGACTTATGATTACTCTTCAGGAGGTTTATCCTGATGACTGGGGTAAGCAGAAGTGGATGGCTATTATTTCTGACAATCAGGTATTTATGGCAAATCTTTGCCTTGCAACCTGTTTTGCTGTAAACGGCGTGTCCGGTCTTCACACACAAATTCTGACCTCAGATATTTTTGCAGACTACTACCGCTTGAAGCCTGAACGTTTCCACGCTATCACAAACGGTATTACTTTCCGCCGTTGGATTGGAAACGCAAACCCTGAACTTGTTGACCTTATCACTTCAAAAATCGGCAAGGGTTGGCTAAAGGATTACAATAAGCTTGCAAAACTTAAGAAATTTGCAGATGACCCTGAATTCCAGGAAGCGTTTGCCAAAATTAAACGTGATAATAAGGTTCGTCTTGCTGAATATATCAAGGAACACAACGGTATTGAAATAAACCCTGACTCTATCTTTGACGTGCAGGCAAAGAGACTCCACGAGTACAAGAGACAGCTTTTAAATATTCTTCATATCCTTTACGATTACAATATGCTAATTGATAATCCAGATATGGAATATACACCTAAAACATATATCTTTGGTGCAAAAGCCGCACCTGGTTATAAGAGAGCAAAGCTTATTATCAAGCTTATTAACTCTGTTGCTGAAAAGATTAACAATGACCCAAGAATTAACGGCAAAATCAAAGTTGTTTTCCTTGAAAACTACGGTGTTTCAATTGCTGAAAAGCTTGTTGTTGCAGCTGACGTTTCAGAGCAGATTTCAACTGCAGGTAAAGAGGCTTCAGGTACAGGTAATATGAAGTTTATGTTAAACGGTGCCGTAACTGTGGGAACTCTTGACGGTGCAAACGTTGAAATGCTTGAACAGGTTGGCGAAGACAACATCTATATATTCGGTCTTAAGGCTGACGAGGTTGCCGCAAGACTTAAGTTCAATAACTCTGACGAGGTTAAGACAATCTACTCAACCAACGCTCCTCTAAGACGTGCTTTGGAACAGCTTATTTCAGGCGAGTTGGAAAACGAAAATACACAGATTTTCCGTGACCTTTATCAGACGCTTCTATTTGGTGACTACGGATACCCTGACACATATATGGTACTTCGTGACTTTGAAGAATACTGCAATATTCATGCACAGGTTTCAAAGGATTACAACAACAAGAAACTTTGGTGGCATAAGGCTATTATGAACACTGCATGTTCAGGATTTTTCTCATCAGACAGAACTATCGCTGATTACAATGATAATATCTGGCACCTAAAAAACATCTGATAACCCTTAATTATTGAGGGACTGTATGACCAGTCCCTCATTATTTATTTTTCCGGAGATTTATTATGAAGATTGAGCACAATTCCCAAAACTATTTTTACCGCACTCCTTTTGGTAGTGCTACGAAAAACAGCAAGGTAACAATCCGTATTGCACTTGCTGATTTTGGCATACCCTCACATATCAGTTTGATAACAGATTTTAAAGGTGAAATCAACAGCTACCCTATGGCTTATGTTTTCTCATCCTTTGATGCATCAATTTATGAAGTAACATTATCAATGCCTGATAGTACAGGGCTTCTTTTCTATTACTTCGACATTGGTTCAAACGGAAACTCTGTTTACTATGGTAACAACGAAGATGCTCTTGGTGGAATTGGCAAGGTTTATGATAACATCCCCGAAAAAAAATACCAGATAACAGTTTATGATGAAAACTTTACAACTCCTGAATGGTGGAAAAACAGTATTTGCTATCAGATTTTCCCTGACCGCTTTAATCGTTCAGAAGAAAGCGAGGAAAATCTTTCAAAAAGACAGGATATTATTAAGAGAAACTGGGGCGATGACCCATTCTATAAGCCGGAACAGTTTGGCGGAAAATACCTTGCTAATGACTTTTTCGGCGGTACGCTTTCAGGCATTGAAGAGAAGCTTCCCTACCTTAAGGATTTAGGGATTTCCTGTATCTATTTAAACCCGATTTTTAAAGCATACTCAAACCACCGCTACGACACGGGAGATTACAAAACCATCGACCCGATATTAGGCGATGAGAAGGATTTTATACGTCTTTGTAAAACGGCTGAAAACTACGGCATCCGCATTATTTTAGACGGTGTGTTCAACCACACAGGAAGTGACAGTCTTTATTTTAACAAAACCGGCTCATATTCATCAACAGGAGCTTATCAGTCAAAGGAATCACCATATTATAATTGGTTCAGATTCAGCCAGCATCCTGACAAATACGAGTCCTGGTGGGGCATTGATACTCTGCCGCAGGTTGAGGAAAACTGCAAGGATTTTCAAAATTATATCCTTACCGACAAGGATTCTGTTGTGAAGCATTGGCTTAAAAAGGGTGCTTCAGGCTGGCGTCTTGACGTTGTTGATGAACTCCCTGATTTCTTTGTTAAGACGTTGCGAAATGAAGTAAAAAAACAAGACCCTGACGCCGTTATTATCGGCGAGGTCTGGGAAGATGCATCTCATAAGGTAGCGTACGATGAGCTTCGTGAGTATTTTTTAGGCGAAGAACTTGACTCCGTTATGAACTATCCTTTAAGAAGTGCTTTGATTGACTTTGTTACAGGAAATATTGACGCAGAATGCTTTGAAAGACGGGTTATGAGTCTTAAGGAAAACTACCCCGCTCCTGCATTCTATTCACTATTTAACTTCCTTTCAAGTCATGACACAGAAAGGATTTTAACCGTTCTTGGCGGCAAGAATTTTGATAATAAGGATGAACAGTGTATATCACGTTTATCTTACGAAGAAAAAGAGCGTGCCAAAAGAAAACTTAAATGCATTATCACTCTTCAAATGTTTCTTCCCGGTGTTCCTGTAATTTTCTACGGTGACGAAGCCGGTCTTGAAGGATACCGTGACCCGTTTTGCAGACGTTGTTTCCCTTGGGGCTTTGAAGACAACGATATTACTGATTATTACAAAAAGGCAATTTCTTTAAGATGCGAAAGCGATGCATTTTCTTCAGGCGAATTTGAGCCTGTTTACAAATTCCGTCAAGGTTTTGGTTTTATACGCCGCAGTGAAAAGGATTGCTATATCGTGTTGGTTAATACCGGTGAAGCATCAACCTTCAGAATTGACGTGGCAAGATTCGGCGTTTTTGCACTTACTAATACAGAGGATAAATCCATATATACATCGCAAGATGGTATTTATTATGTGGATATGCCGGAATATTCCGTTAAAGTATTCAAAAAGCACATCAACTGATGTGCTTTTTTTAATACAAATAAAAACGTCTCTCTTCCTCTTTTGAAACACAAAGGGTGATTGCTATTATTTCCTTTGCACCTGCTGTATTAAGTGCATCGGCACAGGCTCTTAATGTTTCACCCATTGTGCAGATATCATCAACCAAAACTATTCTCTTTCCCGCTACAACTTCGGGATATGCATAAAATGCACCTTTTACATTTTCTCTTCGTGAAAGTCCCTTTAATGTACTTTGTCTTTTGGTTTCCCTTATTCTGAAAAGTGCGTCCGTTACGGTTTTAACTTTCGAAAATTTTGAAATTTCATCCGCCATTATTTCTGATTGGTTATACCCACGCTCCAAAAGTCGCAATTCGTGAAGCGGTACAGGGATTAGTGCATCAAAATCCCATATATACGAAATTTCCTTCAGCTTTTCAAACATCATTTTTCCAAACAGCTTTCCATAAAGCCTTTGACCCGAAAATTTGTATTTCTTTACGGCATCTTTGATACTTCCTTCATAGAAAAATGGTGAAAATACTGCCTTTATCCCCTCTCCGCCATCAAAATTCTGTTCTTTTGTAGTGGAAAGCTTTTGGTAACATTTACTACATACTCCTATTTCATCATAAACAGTATGCATTTTACCGGAATAGTGATAGTTTTCACATAATATACAGCAACATTTCTTTTCAAAAAACATTATTTCAAAATCCCCGAAATTCGTTTATAAATAAAGATTGTGATTAAAGACAATACTGCTCCACGAGCAAAATTAAACGGTGCTATCGTATAAAGTGCAAGGTTCAGTCTTCCTATAAAATCAGCATTTGGCATATAAAGCGGCAACATTATAAATACATTTATAAAAACTCCGATTATAACGAGGGCAACTGTTGCAATAGCCAAAGAAATTATGGCTCCCTTTTTTGTCCTCATTCTCCTGTATAATGCGCCAAGAACAAAAACAAATGTTCCGTTTATTGCAAAGTTCGCAAATTCACCAACGAAACCTGTTGATGTCATTGTGGTATGCAAAAGGTTCTTAATAAGCTCTACCATGACTCCTGCAAAAGGTCCCATAGCAAAGGAAATTATCATCGCCGGAAGGTCAGAAATTTCCACTTCCAAAAATCCTGCAACCTTAATCGACATCATACTTCCTATAACCTGAAGCACAAATGCAATAGCAGAAAATACTCCAACCTTTACTATAAAATCAATCCTCTTTTTTTCCATAAAAAAAGCCTCCAAAAATTAAAATTTGTGAGGGCAGCAAAAAAATATTTACTTTATCTTCTCCCCTCCGGACTTTACCGTCGGTTTCGGAATTTCACCGAATCAACATAAACTGCTCGCGGACTTTTACCGCCGGTATGGAATTTCACCTTACCCTGAAGATATATATGTATTATACTATAAATTCTTTCTGATTGCAATAGCGCTTTCATAAAAAGGTAAAAAAATACACTGATACATTTCATGCATCAGTGCGTTTGATTACTCTTCCTCAAGAAGTGCCTCATTGTATTTAGAGATAATAGCCGTTTCCAGCATTTCTCTCATCTCCGCATTTATAGGATGAGCTATATCTTTAAACTCATTCTCCGGAGTTCTTCGAGAAGGCATAGCGGTGAACAACTTTTCCTGACCTTCAATAACTTTTATGTCGTGAACTACAAAAGCATTATCAAATGTTACTGAAACAACGGCTTTCATTTTCCCTTCGCCTGCAACCTTCTTTACTCTGATATCTGTAACTTGCACAGAAATCACCACCTTCCAAAACTATTAATAAATATAGTTATTTTGGTGTTATGACTAAAGATGCTTTCACTAACTAAATTACATTTTAACATAATATATTACATCTGTCAATATATTATTACAATATTCGCTATTTTTTGTCTAATTTACACAATTCAATTGTTTATTTTTCATAGCACGCAAAATTTATATATTTCGTTTTAATTACAAATACTGTAAATCAGTTTTATTTTTCCCAAAAAAAGTATATAATTATACTTAGTAAATTATTACAATCAGGAGGGTGTGACTTTATGTCAGCTTTTAGTCTTGAAAACTTAAACCCAAATTCACATATACACTTTATAGGAATTGGCGGAATCAGTATGAGTGGTCTTGCACAGATAACTTTAAAAAACGGTTTTAAGGTTACCGGTTCTGACCGTTCAAAATCCCCTATTACCGACAAACTTGAAGGGCTTGGTGCTAAAGTATTTGAAGGTCACTGTGCTGAAAATGTGCTTGGTGCAAATCTTGTTGTTCATACAGCAGCCGTTCACGATGATAATCCTGAAATTATTGAGGCAAAAGCAGAAGGTATTCCTCTTATTACCCGTGCAGAATTTTTGGGTGCTATTATGAAAACCTATTCATATGCTGCCGGTATTGCAGGGACTCACGGCAAAACCACAACCACTTCTATGCTTGCTTATGCTTTGATTTATGGTGGACTTGACCCGACAGTCAGTGTTGGCGGTGAGCTTGATATTATAGATGGCAATATTAAGACAGGAGCTTCTCCATACTTTATTACAGAAGCTTGCGAATATACCAACAGTTTTTTGAGCTTTTTTCCAACCATTGCCGTTATAACCAATGTTGATGAAGACCATCTTGACTTTTTCTCAGGGATTGACGAAATTATTGAAAGCTTCAGAAACTATGCTCTTTTAACCCTTGGTACAGGTTGCGTTATTGCCTCCGGTGAAGATGAAAATGTCTTAAAGGCACTTTCTGGGACAGGGCTTGACATAAAATACTACGGAATTGGCAAAGAATTTGAGTACCACGCCGAAAACCTTACTTTTAAAACAGGGTTTCCGTCATTTGAAATTCGTCATAATGATGAGCTTTTGTGCGAGGTAACACTACGTGTTCCCGGAAGACATAACGTTATGAACGCTCTTGCCGTTGCCGCTGTTTGTGACACATGGGGTCTTGACCCTGAACTTTATGCAAAAGGCATTTGCGAGTTCCACGGTGCAAAGCGAAGATTTGAAAAAAAAGGCGAATTTGGCGGTGCTACCATTATGGACGATTACGCACATCATCCTACAGAAATTCAGGCAACCTTAAAATCTGCCAACGAATTTGAATATAACAAACTGTGGTGCATTTTCCAACCGCACACCTACACAAGAACCAAAACTCTCTGGAATGAGTTCTGCGAAAGCTTTGACAATGTTGACGAGCTTATAATAGCAGATATTTACGCTGCTCGTGAAAAGCCGGACGGCGTAACAAGTGCTGAAAATCTTGCAAAAGATATTGAAAAGCGAGGAGTTAAGGTACGATATATAGGAAGCTTATCTGAAATAGAAGATATGCTACGTGCAGAAATAAAACCGAATGATTTGGTGTTTACTATGGGTGCCGGAAACGTTGTTAATATTGCAGATAACTTATGTAAATAATTAAAAAAATCAGGGCTATTCGCCCTGATTTTCTATTTTTTCTACTTTTATGATTTTACCCGAACAATTCGAGTACTTTGTGAACATATTTATGCTTGAGCCTACTGAAAGCTCTGTGTTCTCGCCAACAAAGTAACCACTGTCCGTATCCTTTCCTTCGCTTTCTAAAGTAACTTTTGCAACGTATCTTTCAGGCTTAAGTACTTTAACAGATTCCCCGTTTTCATTAATAAGCTGATTCACCATTTCCTCGAACTCAACATCGATAATTTCGCCGATTATATTTCCCTGTTTATCGGTAGCAATACCTTTTTTCTCCAAAGCATTTACGCTGTAGTTTCTTATGTCCTCTATTTCCACAACATAGGTGAAGTTAGCCTTTTGGTTAACATTTTCTGCTGCGATTGAAGTAAATCTTATTGTGATACCTAAAATCGCAAGAAATACAATCAAAATAGCGGCAAGGTCAATTATATTTATTTTCCCGAAAATCTTTCCGTTCTTATCCATTTTCACACACCTTACCTTTCTTCCACTTCAACAACGTAGCCTTTAATTGTGTAGCCTTTTCCGCATACCGGCATTTCTTCACCAACACGGATTGCCACATTTCCGTTTGCAATTTTTGTGTCCGAAATTTTTGCATCACATTTTAAAAGTACTTTTACATCGCTTTTACCCTCAACTTCGTGAGTAAAATACATTCCTTTTCCTTCGTTAAGGCGCGATTCCCTATGCGGTTCTTCTGATGCCCCCAAAACTGTTGCATAGGCTTCTTCAGAAAAGCTTATAGACACTTTTTCACCCTCTTTTACAACTTCAGAAACTCCTGCATCTGTTCTTGTTGCAAGGACAGTGAAATAGACCTCTTTTGTTTCTCCTCCATTGATGTTTCCGCCTAATACTTTAATTCCTATCACGATTACCGCAAGAAGAACTACTATAATTCCTGCATCAATTATGGTAAATTTTGTTTTTTTCATCATTTTTTACCTCCTATCGCTTTTCCGTAAACTCTTTCTGTATTCCTAACCATTGCCTGAGCCGTAAAAGTTTCATCAAAAATCTTTTTACTTCCAAGGCTTAATACTTCATAAAGCTCTTCATTATTCAAAAGAAGTTCAAGTCCGTCTCTTAACGCCTTTGCGTTCTTCTTTTTAACCACAAAACCGTTTTTGCCCGACTTGATTACTCCCGGATTTCCGCCAAAGTTTGATACAACTGCCGGAATTCCGAGGCTCATTCCTTCCAAAAGTGACAGGCTTGTTGCCTCTGTTCCAAAGGATGCATTCACCTGGATATACGTTATATTCATAAGCTTGTCCACATCCGTTAAAAAACCTGTGAAAATAATATCCTCTTCTCTTCCAAGCTCTTTTACCTTGTTTTTTAAGTGTTCTTCATAGCTTCCTGTTCCTGCTATTACGAACTTTGCCTTGCATCCCTCTTTTAAAAGCATATCAGCAGCTTCTATAAAATAGTCGTGACCTTTTATTTCCTCAAGCCTTGCAACTATTGATACTACCTTTTCGCCGGGTGCAATTCCAAATCGTTCATATATTTCGTTCTTATTTTCGCAAGGTATTAAAGGATAAACACCGTTTAAAATTACATCAATTTTCTTTTCTTTTATGCCTGTGTCTGTAAGATTGTCCTTTGCTGCTTCTGCAACGGCAATAATTCTGTCAGAAAAGAAATTATTTACCATTCCGTTAACCAATTTCCCAATCCCGTGAGAAATAGCTTTTGCCGGAGGGAAAACAGAGTGACGTGTATATACAACCTTACACCCCGACAAGCGTGCCGCAATTCTTGCTGACATACTTGCATGGGTATGGACAATATCAGGCTTTTCTTTACTGAATATTTTTTTAAGTATTTTTATAGCTGAAAAGTCAAGAGATTTATCGGCTATACCTTCAACCTCTGTTATTTTAATGCCCAGCTTTTCGATTTCAGGTTTCAAAAGGCTGTTTTCCGGCAAAATAACAGACACATCGAATTTCGTTCTGTCAAGTTCCTTTAAAAGTATCAAAAGAACTCTACCTGCACCGCCTATATTGGTATCTGTGGAAACCTCTATTACCTTTATCATTTTTCTTCTCCTTTACACACCTTTAATGCAACACCTAAAGCCAAAATCATAAAGAACATAGCCATCATACGATAGTTATAGAACGTATAGTCAAACATACTTTGCAATAAAAATCCGCATACGCCGCATCCAATCGCAAGAGCACTCACTGAATCTATACTGCTTTTTTCAGATGTTCTGAATACGGATGATACCTTTCTTAAAAAAGTTACCATCATTCCCAAAAATATCAAAAGCGTACCAAAACCGCCCTCTACCACAAGTTGCAAGAAGGTGTTATGTGCATGAGGTGCTATAATTCCTATATAGGAATAAACAGGGTATACCGTTCTGAATGCCCCCTCTCCCATTCCTATTCCGCCAATCCAGAAATCGCGAAGCATTCTGAATGTTCCTTTCCATATGAACACACGATATGATGTTGATGAGTCCTCAAGGTCTCCGACACTCATCATTCTTTCAATCATAGTCTCCGGCATAACAAACGGAACTGCCAGCAGAAGAATCGGTATAACCGCCCAAAGTTTTCCGTTATAAAATGTGACAAATATTGCGGCGGCAAGGATAAGTCCCAGCCAGCAGCCTCTTGATTGCGTAAATACCATACACAATGCGCCAAGCAGGAAAACTACACCATATGTCACTCTTTCAAGTCCGCAGCTTTCCTTTTTAAGCATAAATATTGCCGCAATCGGTATTAAAAGAAGCAGATACTCGCCCAGAACGTTAGGGTTCTCCATAGTGGAATATGCTCGCATTGTTGCTTCTTCGAACATTTCCTCGTCTATCCATGCATTTGTTGTGTTCCAGCCAAATATATACTGAAGTATTCCGTACACTGAAACTACCGCCCCTGCAATCACAAACACTCTCAAAAGCGCATATACCTGCTCTTTTGTTCTCACAGTGTTTATGATAACAAAGAAAAATCCTGCAAATACAAGATACATTGCCCATACCATAAGACTTTTTACAGGTGAGAAAGAGAATAGAGAAGATGCAAATAGAATTAAAAGGAAAATTCCAATTCCTATTCCGTCCTTTCGCCATTTAAAATCAGGGGTTATAATTGCCTTAACAAAAAATGATATTGTCGTCAGAATGCAAATTCCTGCAAGTACCATTGTCGGAACAAAAGGTGCTGCGAAAACCGCTCCGAAAACGCCAACAACCGGATATGTCATTACAGCTATAAGTCCTGTAACGCCCACAACCAAAACAGCTCCTAAAATCGGCGGTAACACGCCTAATATAAGTCCTGTTAAAAGTGCAATAACAAGCGATTTTACAGTACCTATATATTCTTTTTTATAGCAATCCGAAATGTTTACGTTAAGACCTGCTGCTTTTTTATCAAATGCCACAAGCTTACTTGTGTCAAAGAAATCGGTAATATTGTAATCTGTAAGCAAAAGCAACAGTCCCAAAACGCCGACACATAGTACTGCTATGCTTAAATCCATAGCAATTTTTACAAGTATAGCACCAAGCATCATACATCCCAAAAACCTTGTGTTAAGTGCCAAAATATTGTTCATAAATGTGCGTGCAAGGTCAAGGATAAAGCTTTTTTCAATCCTTTTTAAAATCCATCCACCAATTTTTTTATTAAAGAATTCAAAAATTCCGATTGGAAAATACATTATCTTATAAAAGGCATTCTGCTTAGGCTCTTTTTTCAAAAGCGAAATTATCCCGCTTTTATTCCACCAATTCGAAAAACAACTGTGTACTTTGGTTATTATTCTATAAAGTCCGCTATCTTTAAAAAGCAAGGTGAGTTTTCCCCAAAAACCAACTATCAGTGATACAATCATACTGTTCATTTGTTTTTTACCCCCTTTATAAAGTCAAGTAATATGTTTACCCTAAACGCAAGACAGAACCCGATATAGCATACAGCGCCAAAAATTCCTGATACTCCGCCGATTATTATTCCGCCCAAAAATCCCATTTCTATCTTCTCTAAAAGCACTGAGCTTATTAAATACATACCAGCCGCCATTATTATGCTTGATACAAGGATTTTTGTAATATCTTTTCTGTCGTCTTTTTCAAATACCCTCTTATAGTGTCTTTTTATGCATATATAGTTAAGTACCGCATTAACCGTTGAGCCACAAGCTGTTGCAATCGCAAGACCCGAAATACCCATACCATCTGCTAAAAGGTATGCTACAACAATATTTGCGACCATTGAAATGAGTGCATTTATCATCGGTGTTTTTGAGTTCTGCATTGAGAAGAACGTTTTAGAAAGTATCTCGTTATACGCCATTCCTATCATACCGATGGAATAACAGGAAAGTGCTGTGCCAGTCCTTATGGTATCCTCCAGAATAAAGTCACCATGCTGATAAAGTATTGCGATAATAGGCTTTGAAAGTACTGTGAACACTGCCATGACAGGCAAAATTACAAAAGTCACAAGTTTTAGTGACATAACAAGCATCTGTTTTGCCTCATCTCCCTTTCCCGACACATTTGCACGTGACATCTTCGGGAACATAAGATTCGTTATAACAAATGAAAAAACACCCGTTATAACAAGGTAGAGTCTGTTGGCATATTCTAAAGATGAAACTCCTTTATATATGCCTGATGCAAGGCGTGTATTCACGATTGTATAAAGCGGTTGCACCCACGTACTTATAAGCATAGGAAGTGCGAGTTTCATTGCACTTTGTATGTTTTTATCCTTGAAATTAAGACGTGGTCTGAATTTGTAATTAAACCGTATGAGTGACGGGACTTGAATTACCACCTGAAGCCCCCAAGCTAAAAGCATGGTAACAGAAAGACCGTAAACGCCGAATTTCTTACCGAAAAGAGCAAAGTAAACTATTACCGCAAGGTTAGACACAAGGCTCATTATGGCAGGAATATTAAACTCTCCAAAGGATTGAAGAATTCCCACAAAAGAAAATGCAAGTCCTGTAAAAATTATCATTGGGAACATTATCATTGTAAGCTCTTTTGCAAGATTATGGGTCACACTGTCAAAATCAGGCGCCATAAAGGTTATTAGGTTATCTGCAAAAACTATTCCCAAAATAGCAATAAACCCTGAAATCAACAGTACCATTCCTATAAATCGGTTGGCAAATTCCAGAGCTTTTTCTTTGTCTTTTTTTTCTAAAACGGAGTTGAAAACAGGAATAAATGCAGCAGAAATAACGCCGCCGATAACTATGTCAAACAATGTTGTCGGAAGACGTGTCGCCGTCATATAAGCATCTGCTTCAATTCCTGTTCCGAAAAATGCCGCAATCAGCATATCACGTGCAAGCCCCAGAGCCTTTGCCATAAAGGTTGCAACCGCCATAAAACCTGCTGTCTTCAGCATTTTTTTAGAGTTCTCCATTTATCTTTTTCCTCCACCCAAAAGGTCTTTTAAAAGTTCAGCATTTTCTCTTGCCTTATTCTGCATAAGGCGGGCATTGAATTTTAGATGTGATTTTATGCTGTCATAATCCCCGCATACCTTATCAAGATATTCGCAAAGCTTTTCCTTTGTTATATCTTCTGTGCTTATATAGTTTTCTTCACCGATATATTCCAGAAAACCGTTCACTTTAGGGTCATACACAATACCAATAACCGGCACATTACAGCTTGCCGCATAAATCAGAGTATGCAATCTCATACCAAGGCAAATTTTCATTTTTTTGATTAGCGAAAGCATAGACGCTGCCTGATAATTTGTACCGATAACCACACCCTTATTTTTCATCTTGTTTTTAATTGATGCCGCAATCCCGTAATCAACTCGTTGCTGCATTGGTAAAAATACAGTAAAAAGTCCGTGCTTATCATAAGCATAATCACAAAAATCAGCTATCATCTGCTCAAAATTCGGAGGGTTGCCTTTTGCACGTCTTACAGAAACACAAAGAATTTCCTTGTCCTTTGGAATTCCGTAATTTTCAAATATGCCATCTCCCGTTTCGTTTGCATCAATTAAAAATGCAGGGTCTGCTGTCAAATGAATGCTTGGCTTTGTAACCCCGATTCGCTCAAGTTCCTTCTGAGAAATTTCGTCACGAAGTGTTATAAGATCAACCTCATTTAACACATTTTTTGTAGTTTCTATATTCTTAAAAGATTTTAAAGGTCCGATGCCGTTAGCATATAGCATAACCTTTTTCTTAAACAGTTTTGCAAGCTTTATTATTGACAAATAGTAGTACAATGATTTTGTACTGGTCGCATCCTGAATAAGAGTGCCGCCGCCCGAAATCAAAACATCACAGTTTGCAATCGCATATATAACTGAGAAAACGTTGTATCTGTATACAGCGTTTGTTTTATAGATACGTTTTGTATCCTTAGGTGAATTTGAAAGCACAGTTATCTGAGCATTCCCATAAACAGAGTGTATGTTTTCAACAATAGCCGCCAAAAGAGCATCGTCACCGCTGTTGTTAAAGCCGTAATAGCCGGAAACCACTATTTTCATACTTTATCCCCCATTACTTCTTCATAAACCTTCTCCGCATCGTCCGCCATACGCTTTACAGAATAGTGCTTCACAACAATTTCTCTTCCGTATTGTCCAAGCTTTTCCTGGTCTTCTTCCCAAAGGCCGAAAAATGCACCGATATCCTGTGCCAGAAGGTCGGTTGTAGACATTTCGCAGCCTCTTAAACAGAAGTTAGTTTCAAGGCATACATCCAGCTTGTCCTCTGAAAACAAGCCCACATATCCTTCGTTACCTGCAATTATTGTAGGCTTTTCGGACGCCATCGCCTCTAAAGCTGCGCGGGAAACGCCAACGAAAAGCTTTGCCGGTGCAACAAGCTTGTCTATATCGACTCTTGCTCCTGCAAGCATTATTGCATCACGTCCCAGCTTATTATTGGCTTCAAATGCTTCTTTTTTGACGTTTTCAAAGTCATCACCGTCACCAGCTATTATACACTTTAAGTTCTCAACAATATTATCAAGCCTTACCACCGACTCAATAAGCTGATGCGCTACAAGGCTTCTTGACTGGTCCATACGGCTTACGTAAACAACCAGATTATCTTCTTCTTTAATTTCAAATTCGTCCATAACCGGCTTTTTGTCGGTATCTTTTGAGAATTTTTCCACATCAATTCCGTTAACTGTAACTGTAATATCTTTCTCCGGCATCTTATAGTTCTTCATAAGATATTCCTTTATATCTTCAGATACCGCAAGAGCTTTTTGACCCCAGTCAGTTAAATATTTAAGACCAAACCGTGTATCAAAAATCCAGTGTGCTGTTGTTACAAACGGGAATTTCATTTTTTTATGAAGTTTTCCAAGTATAAAAGACGAAATTCTTGTGTGAGAGTGAACTAGGTCAATCTTTTCGTTTTCTATTATATTTTTCAGTATCTTTTTAGCCGCCAGCATATCGTTAGGCTTTTTACTGTGAAGCGGTGCTTCGTAGTGCTTGATACCTGCTGCTTCAAGTTCAGCCTGATACACTCCTCCGCGTGATACTATAACTATATTATGTCCTCTTCTTTTGAGTTCCTTTGAAAGCTCTACAACGTGAGTTTCTGCACCACCGATGTCAAGCTGCATTAACGCCATTAATATATTCATTTTCTCACTCTCCTCCATTATCTATTATACTTTAATCTGCAAAAAAGAGCAAGGAAAAATATAACAATTATTCCTTACTGTCTATGATTAGCGTCACCGGTCCGTCATTTTCCAGAAGTACCTGCATATCTGCGCCAAAACTTCCGGTTTCTACTACCTCTATTTTTGTCTTTAGGTAGTTAACAAATCCTTCGTACATTCTTTCTGCAAAATCAGGTTTTCCTGCTCCGGTAAAATTCGGCCGTCTTCCTTTTTTGCAGTCGCCATAAAGGGTGAACTGGCTAACCACTAAAATTTCACCTGAAACATCCTCCAGTGATAGGTTCATCTTGTCGTTTTCATCTGTAAATATACGAAGTCCCGCGATTTTGTCTGCCAGCCACTTCATATCGGCTTCTGTATCATCATCGCATACGCCCAGAAGAACTAAAAGTCCTTTCCCAATCTTTCCTATAACCTCGCCGTCAACTGTTACAGATGCAGAATTTACTCTTTGTATAACACTTCTCACTGTAAGCCCTCCCATTGTTCGTATGTTTCCATTAATTCCTCATTTTTAGTATCAATTATTGCTGCAAGCTCTGCCGCTTTCTCAAAATCAGAGCCTGTCAGGTTAAGTTGTGCATTCAGCTCCTCTATTTCCTTTTCCAAAGCTGCTATCTTTTCTTCCGCTTTCCTTATATGATTTTCACGTTTTCTCTTTTCCGCTGCAAGACGTTTTTGCTCGTTATAGTCAAGGTTTTTAGGTTTTTCCTCTTTTACTGTCTCCTGTACCTTTTTCTTTTCGGCAAAATAATCATAACCGCCCGGATATGACACCAGCTTTTTATTTTCAAAATTCACAATGCGTTCACTCAAAGCGTTTATGAAATAACGGTCATGGGAAACTGCAAAAATTGTTCCGTCATAGTTTTTTAAAGCCTTTTCAAGCGCTTCTCTTGACTCAATATCCAAATGGTTTGTAGGCTCGTCCAAAATCAAAAAGTTTACAGGCCTTAAAATCAGTTTTACAAGTTGGACTCTTGCCCTCTCGCCACCTGACAGCTTGCTTATTTCCTTGAAAACATCTTCGCCACGGAACAAGAACGCCGCCAGTGCATTTCGTATCTCGGTTTCGGTCATTTTGGGGTATGTATCCCAAACCTCGTCAATAACTGTCTTATTTGTGTTAAGGCTTTCCTGAATTTGGTCATAGTATCCGATTTTTATATTTGTACCGATTGTTATTTCTCCGCTATCTGCTGTTTCTTCGCCGCAAATCATCTTTAAAAGCGTTGTTTTTCCGCAACCGTTTTCGCCTAAAAGAAATACTTTTTCCCCTTTTTTAATGTGTAAATCTGCACCTGAAAGTAAAGGTTCGCCATAGCTTTTGGTAACTTTTGTGCAGTTTAAAACTTCCATTCCTCCGCCCTGTAATGAATTAAAATGAAAACCCAAATCAGAGTGTGCCTCTTCAGGTTTTACAAGGTCTTTTGAAAGGCGGTCTATAACCTTTAGTTTACTTTCCGCTGTCTTTATATTCTTTTCCCTGTTCCATCTTCTCTGTTGCTCAACAATTCCCTCTAATCGCTCAATTTCACGTTTCGTATTCTCATAGTTTCGTCTTTCGGTAAGACGTTCAATCTCCCTCTGTTTCATAAATGCAGAGTAGTTTCCGTTACCTGAATAAAGTTTGCCGTTTTCCATAGAAAAGGTCTTTTGGGTAACTTTATCAAGGAAGTATCGGTCATGGGAGATTACAACAAATGCACCCTTATAGTTTTTTAAAAATTCTTCAAGCCATTCTGTTGACTCAATATCAAGATGGTTTGTAGGCTCGTCCAAAAACATAAGATTGCAATCCGACAAAAGAATTTTTGCAAGGGATACTCTTGTTTTTTGCCCTCCTGACAAATCCTCCACCTTTTTATCAAGCTCACTTTCCAAAAAACCAAGTCCTAACAACGTTGAACGGATAATTCCCTTATAGTGATAGCCGTCTTTTTCCGAGAATTTCTCCTGCAGAATGTGTTGCTTTTCAATCAAAGCATTCATATCATCTGCTCCGTTTTCAAGCTCCCATCTTATAAATTCAAGCTCTTTTTCCATTTCCTCGACATCAGAAAAAACTGTTTTCACTTCATCAAAAACAGTTCTTTCCGATTCCGAGCAAGCATACTGCTCAAGATATCCAATCTTAAGCATTCTATTTTTGAAAATCTCTCCGCCATCATAGTGCATATCACCCATAAGGATTTTTAAAAGAGTAGATTTTCCCGCTCCGTTTATTCCTATAAATCCGATTTTATCTTTGTCATCAATAGAAAAAGACACTTCGGAGAATAAATCAAATTCTCCGAAGGACTTTTTCAGTTTACTAACGTTTACAAGCATTCTTATCTCCGTTGTTACATTTTTTCGATATATCTGTGCAGTATACTGAATCCGTAGTAAAGGTCAGGACACCATTTTCCGCCCAACTCTTCAAGGGTTTTAACTGTTCCTGCCCACTTGATTGATTTTACGGAATAGTATCTTCCGTGAGGCTCACCAATCGGGTCAAGGCCGATATATGCACTCATGTGATTGAAATGACCTCTTACGCCATCTTCAGGAGTTTCAAAGGTTTCGTGGTCCTCTGTTCTGTCACCTGTTGCGGTCTTTGTCTTGATACCTGCCCAGTTATTCTGTTCAGGGACAACCGCACCGCCGTATTTTCCGTAACCTGTCTCCTTCGCCGCCTGTGCATACAAAATTTCAGGGCGTATTCCTGTCAGTTCACCGTATTCCCAATAGATGTCGGCAATATCAATAAATCTCTGATGCGCACCCATCTTTTTCGCCCACGCCTTTGCGTCTTCCAATGTAACCTCAGGCTCGCCGACAAGATATGTTTCTGACGGAATCACTCCGAGAGTAAGTGTAACAAGACCTTCTTTTTCCCCAAGCACCTGATACAAAAGCGAACAAGCCTCTGCTCTTGTTAAAAGGTCTTTAGGTCTTAGGGACTGTTCTGAACCTTTATAATATCCACGCTCAACTGCTATGCACAAAAGCTTTTTATAGTCAGAGTCCACATCCTTATAGTCCTTAAAATTAGTTTCAAGAATATCTATATTGCGGATATTTGACTCTTTAAGACCTGATGTTAATACCAAAGACGCCGCAAATTCTTCACGGGTTACATTCTCTTCAGGCTTGAATTTTTTACCTTTTTTCTTCATATAGCCAAGGAATGTTTCCACATATCCGTATGACCATCGGTTAGTCGGCACATCGCTGAAGGTTGGACCTTTTTGCTCCACCTCTTCCTCGTCTGTTTCCTGTGGCAAAAGTCCGAATGCGTCAATCAGTATTCGTGACATCTGTTCACGGGTAAGGTTGTCACCAAGTGCAAGGTCACCGTTTTCGTCGCCTGATAAAATTTCATTTTCCACACAGTATTCCACAGCATCCATCGCCCACTCAAATTCCGCAAATGATACACTTTGGAAAGTAAGCATAGCAAAAACCATTGCCGCAATTATCCTAATGTTTTTCTTTATCATAGTTATCTTATCCTATTACTTTTTTCGGACATTTTTCTGCACAAACACCACAAGCCGTACACTTATCGTAATCAACAACCGCAAGGTTATCGGTAACAGAAATCGCCTCAGATTCACAGTTCTTCTCACATATTTTACAAGCAATACAACCTGCTTTACAAACCGCGTTTACAACTTTTCCCGGCTTCTTATTTGCACACTTTACAAAGGTTTTGTTATCCTTTGGCAAAAGCTCAATAAGCTTTTTGGGGCAAGCCTTTGAGCAAGCTCCACAGGCAGTACATTTCTCTTCGTCAACTACCGCCACTCCGTCTACAATGCTTATTGCATCAAACATACATACAGCCACACAAGAGCCAAATCCAAGGCAACCTGCATCACAGGCTTTTGGTCCTCCTGCAAGTTTGATTGCAGCATCACAAGTTTCAACGCCGTAGTATTCGTATTTGTCTTTAGCATTTTCACAAGTTCCCTGGCAGTGAACACGTGCCACCATTTCTTTTCCGCACGCAACTGCTGTTCCCATTATTCCGCCAATCTGCTGAGCAACGTTGCTTCCGCCAACACCGCAAAGATTAACCTTTGCGCCGTCATTTACTACTGCTGTAGCGTATGCCGAACATCCTGCAAAACCGCAGGCACCACAGTTCGCTCCCGGAAGCACCTCTTCAATTTTTTCTATTCTCTCGTCCACCTCAACCTTGAATATTACTGCCGCAACAGCAAGCAAAATTCCAAAAGCAAGGCCTACAATTCCCACAACTAAAATTGCTGAAAGTATACCGTTCATTTTACCCCTCCGTTATATTGAAAATCCGGAAAATCCCATAAACGCAATTGCCATAAGTCCGGCAGTTATAAGCGCTATCGGAAATCCACGGAAGCTCTCAGGAACTTCCTTTTCACTCACCTGTTCGCGAACACCTGCAAAAAGTACAATTGCAAGGGTAAATCCTAAAGCGGCAAATGTACCGTACAGAATTGAGTAGAAAAGATTAAAATTGTTCTGCACATTAAGAAGCGCCACACCCAATACCGCACAGTTTGTAGTGATAAGCGGAAGATAAATACCAAGTGATGCATAAAGTGCCGGCATTGTCTTCTTTATTACCATTTCTACAAATTGAACCAATGCCGCAATTATCAGAATAAACAGAATAGTCTGCAAGTATTCAAGGTTCAGCGGTATAAGCAAAAACTTATTTGCAAGGTAGGTAAACATTGATGCAATCGCCATAACAAAGGTTACCGCCATACCCATTCCTATTGCAGTATCAATCTTTTTGGATACGCCAAGGAAAGGACAGCAACCCAAAAACTTTACAAGCACAAAGTTTTCAGTAAAAAGAGCAGAGATTAAAAGTCCGATTATTGTTGGTTGCATTATTGGTTACCCCCTCTCTTTTTCACTATCGCGTTAATAGTTGCAATTATGATACCAAGTACGATAAATCCGCCCGGTGGCATTCCGATTATTGCCGCAGGCTCTAATGGTTTTACAACTACAGGAAGTCCCCAGATTGTGCCCTGACCCAAAACTTCACGTACAAGTGAAATTATGCAAAGCGCCGCTGTAAATCCAAGGCCCATTCCAAGTCCGTCAAGTGCAGCTTTTCCAACTGTATTTTTCGATGCAAACGCTTCTGCACGGGCAAGAATGATACAGTTTACAACTATCAATGGAATGAAAATTCCAAGTGATGCATAAAGTGACGGCACAAACGCCTGAAGCACCATCTGCACGATAGTTACGAATGTTGCGATAATTACAACGTATGCCGCAATTCTTACTTTATCAGGAATTATCTTCCGAAGAGCAGATACCAAAATGTTTGACATTATAAGCACCGCTGTTGCAGATAGTCCCATACCAAATCCATTCTGAAGTGTTGTTGTTACAGCAAGTGTAGGACACATACCAAGAAGCTGAACAAAGGTAGGATTTTCAAACAAAATACCGTTTGAAAGTATTGATTTTTTCTTCATACTACTTATCCTCCTTTACTTCTTTTGTTGCCAAAATAGCCTCATTAACACCCTTTGTAACCGCCTTTGATGTTACAGTTGCAGAAGATATGGCATCAATTTCGTTATCCTTTGCACCGTTTTTGGTAACAGTGATATTTTCAGTTTTTCCTTTAAACTGTGCCTTGAATGTATCATCAGTACATTTTGCGCCAAGTCCTGCAGTTTCGCTTTGTGAAATGATTTCAATTCCTGTTACCTTTAAATCGTTATCTACTCCTACTATCATAGAAATAGCACCGCCGTAGCCTTTTGGTGCTACTTTAACCGCATATCCTGCATCGCTTGAATAAATCTCTGACACGGTAGTGTTTTCACCCTGAGTATATTCCACTTTATCGAAAGTTGTGGCATCAGGAAGTACCGCTTTCATAGCGATTTCCTGTGCTTTGATTTCATTTTCTGCGATAACCGGTGCTGTAACAGAGTTTACTGAAGCCAAGATTGCCGCCGCAACTGCAGTTATTACAAAAAGAATTATCGCTACTTTAAAAATTTCTGTTATAACGCTTTTCTTAACCATTTTTCTTTACCTCCCCAAAAGTTTTAGGAATAGTAAATCTTTCAATCAACGGTGTTGCAACATTCATAAGAATAATTGCGAAAGATACACCTTCCGGATATCCACCAAATCTTCTGATTGCAAATGTTAAAAGACCACAGCCAAGACCAAAAATTATCATTCCAAGACTGGTATTTGGTGTTGTCACATAGTCGGTTGCCATAAAGAATGCACCAAGGAAAAGTCCGCCTGTTAAGATGTGTAAAAGGACAAAGCTTTCCTGAGTCAATGAAGTTTGGTTTATGCCAAAGAAGTACATTAGCACTGAAAAGCTTACGATGTATGCAACAGGGATTTTCCAGTCAACCACACGCTTTATCAAAAGATATAAAAATCCGATTACAAGCGCAAGACCTGATGTTTCACCGATACAACCGCTTTTTGTTCCCAAAAATCCATCTAAAAGTCCCGGAACTACGCCTTCGCTTGTTCCCTTCAGCACTGCAAGAGGTGTTGCTGATGAAATTGCGTCCGGCATAAACGGTTCAGAAAAAGTCGTCATCGCTCCTGCCCAGGCAACCAGCATAAAGCATCTTGCTGCAAGCGCCGGGTTCATAAAGTTTTTTCCAAGTCCGCCATATAACTGCTTTACGATTATGATGGCAAACGCTCCGCCAATTACCACCATCCATAGTGGGATTGCAGGCGGTAGGGTCAGCGCCAAAAGTATTCCTGTTACTGTTGCTGATAAATCGCTAACAGTATTCGGCTTTTTTGTTATACGCTGATAAAGGTATTCTGACAGAACACAGGATGCAACTGATGTTGCAATTACTGCCAAAGCTCTTAAACCAAAGTAAAATACGCCTGCGAATATAGCAGGAATTAATGCAATTATTACGTCAAGCATTATGCCTGAAATTCTGTCCTTTTGCTTAACGTGTGGAGATGATGAGAGTACAAATTTTGTATCCATTATTTCTGTGCCCTCCTTTTTTCGTTTATCTTTTGTTTTGCAAGACGAATGCTCTGAAGCGGATTTCTTCGTCCCGGGCAAAGATATGAGCAAAGACCGCATTCGATACAGTTCATTATCTTATATCTTTCGCACATTTCAAGGTTACCATCAGCAGCGTATTTTCCAAGATACAACGGCATCAACTGCATAGGGCATAGCTTCACGCATTTGCCGCATCTTATACAAGGTGAATCTGCCTGATAAGTATCCGCCGCCTCTGATAGCGCAAGTATTGCTGATGTTGTCTTTATTGTTGGTATATCAAGTGAATATACCGAAGCGCCCATCATAGGTCCGCCCATTATAATCTTTCTCGGTTCACCTGCAAAACCGCCCGCCTGATTAATAACAAACTCAAACGGTGTTCCAAGCTTAACCTCAAGGTTGCAAGGGCTTTCAATGCCGTCACCTGCAACGGTTATAATTCTTGTTGTTACAGGCATTCCCTCTTTAAACAGCTTTGAAATTTCAAAAGCTGTGTCTACATTTATAACAATAACGCCAACGTCTGCAGGTAGCCCGCCCATTGGTACTTTCTTTCCGCAAACCGCTTTAATCATCTGTTTTTCGCCGCCCTGCGGGTACTTTGTTTTTAAAAGCACAACTTCGATTGATTCATCAGCAAGCTTTTTTAAGTGCATTGCAGCATCCATCTTATTTGCTTCGATACCGATGTAGCCTTTTTTAAGGCCGAAAAGGTCCATACAAATCTTAAGACCATTAATAACCTCTTCACCCTGCTCTAATAAGCGTCTGTGGTCTGATGTAATATAAGGCTCACATTCTGCCGCATTAACAATTATATGTGATATAGGCTTATCTTCAGGCGGAGAAAGCTTGACGTGAGTCGGGAAACCTGCTCCTCCCATTCCTACAATACCGCCCATACGGATTCTGTGTATTATGTCCTGCTTTGTCATACCGTCAAGCTTTATAGGAACTATATTTTCACAAACTTTGTCCTGAAAATCGTTCTCGACAAATATTGACAAAACTTCTGCACCTGACGGATGTACGTGAGGCTTAATGTCAATTACAGTTCCTGAAACAGATGAGTGGATAGGTACGCTCAAAAACGCCTCAGAATCTGCTATAACCTGACCAACGGTTACGTAATCTCCCACTTTAACCGTTGGTTCACATCTTGCACCAATATGCTGCTGCAGCGGAAAAATATGAACGGGTGCACCATCAATTTTCCTTACAGGGATATGGCAAGTTTCCTCTTTGTGGTCCGGTATATGCATACCGCCTTTAAATGTTTTTAACAAAATCCCACCTCCAGAAATTATATTAAATTTCGTTTTTACATTACCCAATTTAATGCCGGATTTTATATTAAAATCCATACTGTATAATTATATCATACTTTTAGATTTTTTGCAACGAAAAAATCGTTCAAATTGCTCACAAA
>JAZOVJ010000041.1:0-23309 GCA_045658645.1 Clostridia bacterium
AAAATAATTTTAAAAAAACACTTGCAAATGGGAAAATTGTGTGATATACTATGAAATGGCGTTTTGTGGAATGCCAAATATTTGAAGAAGGAGGAGCCAAAATGAGAGAAGGTATTCATCCGGAATACAAGCAGACAACTATCAAGTGTGCATGCGGTGAAGTAATCGAAATCGGTTCAACAAAGGAAGATATCCTTGTGGAAATCTGTTCAAAGTGCCACCCATTCTACACAGGTAAGCAGAAGCTTATTGATACAGGCGGACGTGTTGAAAAGTTCAACAAGAGATTCAACAGAAAGTAATTTGTTTGCTTTTATTTTACGAAAAATTTATTTAGAATTAAAACTTAAACCATTGCTTGGTTAACCGAATCACCAACGGTTTCTCGGCAATAGGGGATGATTTATCATAGGAGGTGAAACGCTATGACAAAGGAGCGTAAACAGGAAATTATCACTACTTACGCAACTCATGAAGGAGATACAGGTTCTCCGGAAGTTCAGATTGCTCTTTTAACAGAAAGAATCAATCACCTAAATGACGAACACTTAAACTTCCACAAAAAGGATAACCACTCAAGAAGAGGTCTTCTAATGATGGTAGGTAAGAGAAGAAACCTTATGAACTACCTTAAGAGTCAGGATATCGAAAGATACCGTACTTTAGTAGCTAAATTGGGTCTTAGAAAATAATAGTATATGTTTATGGGCAAGCGATTCGTTTGCCCATATTTGCATATTTGGAGATAGTATATTTAGCACATAAATAGAGCGTACAAGCGTCTTTGTGGGTTGTATTTATCTGCTAATATGTATCTCCAAAAGAGGTTAAAGAGGAAACAGAAGAAAGAAGAAAAGGAGAAAAAGACTATGTTCAGAACTTTTGAAACAGAGTTGGCAGGACGCCCTCTAATCATCGAAACAGGCAAAATGTGTTGCCTTTCAAACGGTCACTGCGTAGTAAGATACGGTGACACTGTAGTTATGGTAAACGTAACTGCATCAAGAAGCCCGAGAGAAGGAATTGATTTCTTCCCTCTATCAGTTGATTATGAAGAAAAGCTTTATTCAGTAGGTAAAATCCCTGGCGGATACATTAAGCGTGAAGCGAAGCCATCAGAAAAGGCAATTCTTACATCACGTTGTATTGACAGACCAATCCGTCCGTTATTCCCGGCAGACTTGAGAAACGACTGTACAGTTGTTGCAACTGTTCTTTCAGTTGAGCAGGACAACCCACCGGAAGTTGCAGCTATGATTGGTACATCTGTTGCACTTTCAATTTCAGATATTCCTTGGAACGGACCAATCGGTGCTGTATGGTTGGGCTTGGTTGACGGCGAATACGTTATTAACCCGACAGTAGCACAGAGAGAAAAGTCAGAAATGCACGTAACCTTAGCCGGAACAAAGGAAAAGATTGTTATGATTGAAGCCGGCGGTAACGAAATTGCAGAAGACGTTATGCTTGACGGCATCAAGTTTGCACACAAGGAAATCATCAAGATTTGTGAATTTATCGATTCAGTTAAGGCTGAAATAGGCAAGGAAAAGTTTGCTTACGAGCCACACACACTTGATAAGGACCTTTGGAATGCAGTAAAGGAACTTGAATATGAAAACATTAAGCACGCTCTTGACACAGACGACAAAAACGTCCGTGACGCAAGAATGGGTGTTGTTGAAGACGAAATCGTTGAAAAGCTATCAGAACAGTTCCCGAACTTGTCAGAAACTCTTGGCGAGCTTCTATACAAGATGCAGAAGGAAATCGTACGCGACTGGCTTGTTCAGGGCAAGCGTGTTGATGGCAGAGGTCTTGACGAAATCAGACCGCTATCAGCAGAAGTTGACCTGCTTCCAAGAACTCACGGTTCAGGTCTTTTCTCAAGAGGTCAGACACAGGTTATGACTGTTGCAACACTTGCACCTCTTGCTGAAATGCAAAGACTTGACGGTATTGATACAGAAGAATCAAAAAGATATATGCACCACTACAACTTCCCATCATACTCAGTTGGCGAAACAAAGCCATCAAGAGGACCGGGAAGACGTGAAATCGGTCACGGTGCTTTGGCTGAAAAGTCACTTGTTCCTGTACTTCCGTCAGAAGAAGAGTTCCCATACGCTATAAGAACTGTATCAGAAGTTCTGTCTTCAAACGGTTCAACATCGCAAGGATCAGTTTGCGGTTCAACACTTGCTTTGATGGCTGCAGGCGTTCCGATTAAGGCTCCTGTTGCTGGTATTTCATGCGGCCTTATCACAACAGATTCAGGATTTACAACAATGGTTGACATTCAGGGCCTTGAAGACTTCTACGGCGAAATGGACTTTAAGGTAGCAGGTACTAAGAAGGGTATCACATCAATTCAGGTTGATATTAAGAATGACGGTCTTTCATATGAAGTTATTGAAGAAGCTTTCAGAAAGACAAAAGCAGGAAGAGTTCACATCATTGATGAAGTTCTTCTAAAGGCAATCGCTGAGCCGAGAGCAGAGCTTTCACAGTATGCTCCGAAGGTTACAACAATGAAGATTGAAGTTGACAAGATTCGTGAAGTAATCGGTCAGGGTGGCAAGGTTATTCAGAAGATTGTTGCAGACACAGGCGCAAAGATTGACATTGAAGAAGACGGAACAATCCACATCTTCGCAGTTGACCAGGCATCAGGCGATGCGGCAAAGCAGGCAATTGAGCTTATCGTAAAGGAACCTGAAATCGGCGAGGTTTACGAGGGCGTTGTTAAGACAATTACAGATTTCGGCGCATTTGTTGAAATTCTTCCTGGTAAGGACGGTCTTTGCCACGTATCAGAGCTTGATTACAAGAGAGTGGACAAGGTTGAAGATTACGTTAACGTTGGCGATACAATGACTGTTAAGGTTATGAAGATTGACGAAAAGACAGGCAAAATCAGCCTATCCCATAAGGAAACAATGGAAAAGCCGGAGGGTTGGGAAGAAAGACCTCCAAGACGTGAAGGCGGAAATAACGGCAACAGAAACGGCGGAAACCGTCAGGGCGGTCAAAGACCTCGCCCAAACGGTGACTACAAAAAGCCTGAACCAAAGCCTGAGGTTAAGGCAGAACCTGTTCCTGTAGAAAAGAAAGAAGAAGCTCCTGCAAAAGAAGATAAGAGCGGATTTTTCTCAAAGTTGTTAGGTAAATAAAAAAGGGAATGACACATAGGTCGTTCTCTGCAATATGAAATAAAAAACGGAAGTGAAAATTCACTTCCGTTTTTGTGTTTTAAAAATCGTGGCAACCGCCAATATCAATATCGTATTTACAAAAAATACTTACGATTTCATCAACCATTTCAAAATCATCAAGGCTTTCATTATGGAGAACCTCTTTTATTTCACCAAGAATTTTAATGGCTTTCGAATCAACAATTTGGTCTGCGTCTATGTGTAATGTATCCATATTTTCTCTTATTGTATCGCAAATAGCACCTGAAAGAAGTTCTAGTTTTATATCCATATTTTTCCTCCAATTAAAAAAGTGTATGGCAGAGCCATACACTAAAAAACGTATGACTCCAAGTAGTCGCTAAACCGTTATAATATACAAACCCGAGTATATTAAAGAGGAGCTACGTTTTTTAACAGTAGTCTCTTCGGGTTCATATTAAATTATAACAGTTTAGCATATTTATTTTATCACACTTTGAAAAAAAATACAACTATATTTTTAAATTTGCATATATATGTACTTTTGACCGACCAAAAGTACGAAAAGTCGCCGGGACACCCGGACCCGTAGTGTAGCGGGCTCAATCAGGCGTCAAATCTTCAAAACCTTTGGTTTTGAAGTATTTGACAACTCGCCCCGCACAGCTTTGACAGGTCGCACCAAAGAACACTCGTGCTCTCACAAGTTCGGCACGCCGCTATCGCGTCAAGATTTATAAACGAAACAGGGGGTTTTGGAAAAGTTGGTCAAAAGTACATATATTTAGTTACAAAAGAAGAAGTAAACCGTTGGTCAAAAGTACATATATTTAGTTACAAATCAAACAAAAAAACGAACAGTTAAAACTGTCCGTTTAATTCATTTCCGTTCTTCCCTCAAGAGCTTTTGAAAGGGTCATTTCATCAGCATATTCAAGGTCTGCGCCCACAGGTATTCCGTGTGCAATTCGTGTTACTTTAATACCGAAAGGCTTCAAAAGTTTTTGGATATACACAGCAGTGGCAGTACCGTTAACTGTCGGGTTGGTTGCCATAATAACTTCGGTAACGCTTCCGTCTGTAAGCCTTAATAAAAGCTCCTTTATCCTGATGTCATCAGGAGTGATGTCATCAATCGGTGAGATTGCGCCGTGAAGCACGTGATAAAGACCTGAATATCCGCCGGTTTTTTCAATGGCGGACACGTCTTTGGGTTGTTCAACCACACAAATAACCGAAGTATCACGTCTTTTAGATGCACAAATCGGGCAAGGTGATACGTCTGTCAAGTTCTGGCAAACCTCGCAGAATGCCACGGATTTTTTTGTTTCCATCACAACGTCTGCAAAGTGCTTGCAATCAGCCTCGCTCATTAAGTCAAGAACATAAAAAGCCATTCGTTCCGCACTTTTTCTGCCGATGCCGGGGAACTGCGCAAACTGTTCAATAAGGCTTTCAATCATTGGTGAGTACATAGCTTACCTCTTTTTTTAGAATAATCCGGGGATATTAAGTCCGCCTGTGATTTCGCTCATACCTTCGGTCATCATATCCTCTGCCTGCTTGATAGCGTCATTTACGGCTACCATAATAAGGTCCTGTAAAGTTTCGATGTCGTCAGGGTCAACAACCTCAGGCTTTAAAGTAATTTCTTCAATTTCCTTTTTGCCGTTCATTGTAACAGAAACAACGCCACCGCCTGCAGTTGCAGTAACAGACTTCTTTTCAACCTCTTCCTGAATAGCCTGCATACGCTCCTGCATCATCTGTGCCTGCTTCATAACGCCTGAAACTTTTTTGTTCTGATTCATTCCGCTTCCGCCGAAGCCCTTATACTTTCCCATTTTTATATTCTCCTTTATTCATCTTCTTCAAATTCGTTTTCTTCTAAAAATTCTTCGCTTTCATAGTCCGAAATCTCTGTTTGCGAGAAGTTATCGTCATCTGCGTTATATTCCAAAAACTCGGACTCATCAGTTATTTCCACAATTTCAGGGAAATTGTCGGTCAGTGCATCAACAGGGTCTAAAGAAGGATTTTCTACCGTCTTTTCGCCGCCGATTGCCCAGTAGTCAATAATATTATCTTCAATATCCTCAAAAAACGCAGTTTTAACTATAATCTGCTCTCCGCAGGAACGGCAAACAGCATCGGTTATCTGCTTAATATATGTTGTGGCAATTCGTTTCATCATCATTTCCTTTTTATCGAAAATAAGGATAATTCCTTCGCCGTCAATGGTTATTCTGCGGCCCATAATAGCTGCGGCTAAATGCGGATGCTGGCGCACGATTGCCTGCACAGTTTTGTCCCATTTTCTTGCGGCAGAAACGATAGGTGTCTGCGATGTAAGTGTTGATACATCAACCGGAACAAAAATTCTGCCGGACGGTTTTGGCTTTTCCGGTTTCGGCTCTTCCTTTTTCTCGGCAGAGTCTTCCTTTGCAAGCTGCACGGTTATGCCGTTTTTGATTTTATCTTCACATTCTGAAAGCCTGTCGAGAATAGCCTCATATGAGGACTCAAGCTCGGGTTTTGCAAGCTTTATAAGGCACAGCTCGTATATAACTCTCGGCTCTTTTACCCACTTTGCCTCTGCTCTTTTAGACGAAAGGCTTGAAACGGCGCGGGACAGCTTGTCAAAGCTTGTTTTATCTGCCTGTGCCTTTAGTTTTATAAGCTCTTCCTCGTCACAATTTAAGATAGTGCCGGGATTTTCGGTAACCTTGCACACCATAAGGTTTCTGTAGTGTTCGATTAAGTTATCAGTGAACACGTGAAGGTCCTTTCCATCAGAAGAAAGAGTATTTATTGTTTCCAAAACACCGGAAGCATCGCCTGAATTTATGGCGTCCACAATTTTGAAAAGAGGACCGCGCCCTGAAATTCCCAAAGCTTCGGTAACGGCGTCATAAGTGAGGTTTGTACCCACAGCGGACACGCAGCGCTCTAAAATAGAAAGTCCGTCACGCATAGAACCGTCAGCAAGCTGTGCTAAAAGGCGATACGCATCATCGGTAAGGTTAAGACCGTCACCCATAGCGATTTCGCGCATTCTTCTTATAATGTCGTCAGGCTTGATTCTCTTGAAATCAAATCGCTGGCAACGTGAAAGTATGGTCTGCGGAACCTTATGAGCCTCGGTTGTTGCAAGAATGAAAATCACGTGTTCCGGCGGTTCTTCAAGAGTTTTTAAAAGAGCATTGAATGCACCGCCTGAAAGCATATGCACCTCGTCTATAATGTAAACACGGTATTTTGCCTCAGTTGCCACGTATTTTGCGTCTTCAATGATTTCACGAACATTGTCAACACCGTTGTTTGATGCGGCGTCTATTTCAAAAACGTCCATAATGCTGCCGTCCTGTATTCCGCGACAGATGGCGCATTCGTTACAAGGCGAACCGTTTTTCGGAGACAGACAGTTTACAGCTTTTGAAAAAATCTTGGCACAGGTGGTTTTACCTGTTCCGCGGGTACCGCAGAAAAGGTATGCATGAGAGCATCTTCCGGAGTCGAGCTGGTTCTGCAGGGTTTTTGTTATATGTGTCTGACCGACAACATCTTCAAAAACCATAGGACGCCACTTGCGGTAAATAGCCTGATATGCCATAAAAGTTCATCTCCTTTTTCAGTATAGTAAAAAACCCCGACAAACTGGGGATTTTGAAAATTCAAAAAAGGCTCAAACCGAGTTGATCTGTATCGCACTCACCTCCGGCTTATTGCTGCTTGGTTCCCCATCTGACAAGGTTCACCGGCGTAAAGTCGTACAGGACTCGGTTATCATCGCCCTCATGTTTAATATCACCTTATTATTATACTATATATTATATAAAACTTCAAGTTCTTTTTAAAAATATTGTAGTTGTTTTTTTTGAAGGATTGTGGTATAATTATAAAATGGTTACAAGTATGAAAAAAATCAGTTAAAATATATATACGAGGTGGATTATGGCGACAAAGCAGACACGAAAAACAACATCTGCAAAAAGACCGTCAAAGACGGTAGCTAAAAACAGAAAAACAGCAACTGCTGCCCCAAAAAAAGCAGAGCCGAAACAACAGAAGAAAAATGACTTTGCCTACGTGATGTCGGGTATCTGGATGATACTTGCGGGTGTGCTTTTGGGAATATTTACATACGGAAGTGCGCAGGGAGTTGTGGCAGGATTTATAAATGATGCAATGTTCGGGCTTTTCTCGCTGACTGCGTATTTTGTGCCGATTGTGGTGCTTGCACTTGGCGTATACGTATTCCGTGTTAAAAGAACAAACAATCTTATGATAAAGCTTGGGCTTTCCATACTTGCAGTAGTATTGGTTGGCGCTTTGGTTATGCTGTTCTGGCAGGACAAAATGCCGGAAATATCAGCACTTTGGGGATATGGGATTGAAAATATCGGCGGCGGAATCCTTGGCGGAACGGTTGCAATTCTTTTAAAGAACCTGTTTGGTAAGGCAGCGTCTGTTGTAATAATACTTGCTGTTTTGGCAGTTGATTTATGCTTTGTTTTCAGAGTATCCTTTGCAGAAATCTTTGAAACCATTTCTAAGGAAAGAGAAGAATACGAAGATGACGAGCCGACTGACCGTGCGACAGGAAAGATTATAGAGGCAAAGCGAAAGAGCGAGGAAATCGCAGAAGCAGCGAAGGTAGACCCTGATATGTTCGGGTTATCTCCTGAACCTGAAAAGAAATCTAAAAAGAAGGAAAAAACGGAGGAAGCGGTATTTAACCCTGAAGAATTTTTAGAGGGTGTTGCAGCACAGCTCCCGAAAACCGAGGGCGTAAAAGAACTTTTGGAGGAAGAAAAGAAAAAGGCGAGCGAAAGGGCGAAGCAGAAAAAGGTAACCGCGGCAACGGAAGAGGAAAAGGAAGAGGTTGCCGGAGAAATCACAAAGTCTATCGAATCGCAGTTTAAAGAATACAAAATGCCACCTATTGACCTTTTGAAAAAGGTGGATGCTGTGTCTTCCGATAAACGCCGTGAAATGTATGAAACAGCAAACAAGCTTATGACAGTCTTAAAAGACTTCGGCGTTGATGCAAAGCTTTTGCAGGTAACCCAAGGCCCTACTGTTACAAGATACGAAATTCAGCCGTCAACAGGTATTAAGCTTGCAAAAATAACAGGACTTTCAGAGGATATTGCATTAAACCTTGCAGTGCCGACAGTTCTGGTTGCAGCGGTTCCGGGAAAGGCTGCAGTTGGTATCGAAGTGCCGAACAACACAATCGGTACAGTATCAGCAAGAGAACTTATGGAAAGTGAAACCTTCCAAAATGCCAAGTCAAAGCTTTCTGTTGCACTTGGTAAAGACATCGGCGGCAACGTGGTAATCGGTGACATTTCAAAGTTCCCGCACGTTCTTATTGCCGGCTCAACCGGTTCAGGTAAATCGGTTTGTATCAACACAATTATCACAAGTATTTTATATAAAGCACGTCCTGACGAGGTTAAGCTTATAATGGTTGACCCGAAGGTTGTGGAGCTTGGTATGTATAACGGTATCCCGCATCTTCTGATACCGGTTGTTACCGACCCGAAGAAAGCGGCAGGCGCACTTAACTGGGCAGTTGGCGAAATGATGCGCCGATATGCACTTTTTGCAGATACCCAGACAAGAAACCTAAAAGGCTATAACGAACAGGCTGAAAAGACCGGAGCAGAAAAGCTTCCGCAGATTGTTATTGTTATAGACGAGCTTGCGGACCTTATGATGGTTGCAGCAAAGGAAGTTGAAGACTATATCTGTCGTTTGGCACAGCTTGCACGTGCTGCGGGTATTCACTTGATTATTGCAACACAAAGACCGTCAGTTGACGTAATCACAGGTCTTATCAAGGCAAACGTGCCAAGCCGTATCGCTTTTGCGGTATCATCAGGCGTGGACTCAAGAACAATCCTTGATAAAGTCGGTGCAGAAAAGCTTTTGGGTAAGGGCGATATGCTTTATCACCCGACAGGGCTTCCGAATGCTATGCGTGTTCAGGGTGCTTTTGTATCTGACGAGGAAATCGAAAGCCTTATCGCATTTATCAAGGAAAATTGTGAAGAAACAAGTTATGCCAAGGACCTTGCCGACCATATCGAAAGAATGGCAACAGGCGATAACGGCGTAACTGACGAAAATGACGGCGATGATGCGGACGAGCTTTTACCTCAGGCGATTGAACTTGCGGCAGAGCGTGGCGAGATTTCAACATCGATTATCCAGACAAAGATGAAGGTCGGCTATGCAAGAGCAAGACGAATTGTTGACCAGATGGAAACACGCGGTCTTATCGGCGGAGCTAACGGCTCAAAGCCGAGGGAGGTTTACTTAAACAGAATTCGTGCTTTATACGAGGGAAATGACGTATATGACGAAGAGTATTATGAGGATATAGACGAAGAATTTGAAGAATCAGAAGAGGTCGAAGACACAGAAGAGTATGATGAAGAATGATTTTTTGCCGGTAAACCGTGGTGATATGGAACGCCGCGGCTGGGACCAGCTTGATTTTCTTTATATTTCCGGCGATGCCTATGTTGACCACCCCAGCTTTGGTCACGCTATAATTATGCGTGTTTTAGAAAATGCGGGGTATAAGGTGGGCATTATTGCCCAACCCAACTGGCAGGGTACAAAGGACTTTAAAAGGCTTGGAAGACCAAGACTTGGCGTTTTGGTGAGTGCCGGAAACATTGACTCTATGGTTAACCACTATACTGCGGCAAAAAAACGCAGGAGTGAGGACTTGTATTCGCCGGGAGGAAAAGCAGGGATGCGTCCGGACAGAGCCACCATTGTGTACTGTAACCGCATCCGTGAAGTTTTCGGTGATATCCCTATCCTGATTGGCGGAGTTGAGGCGAGCCTGAGAAGATTTGCCCATTATGATTACTGGGATGATAAGGTAAGGCGTTCTATTCTTCTGGACAGCCGTGCAGACGTTCTGATGTATGGTATGGGTGAGCGACAGATTGTGGAGCTTGCGGACTGTCTTAACAGCGGAATGGATGTAAAGGACATCACATATATTAAGGGTACTTGCTATCTGAGTGATACCGATGATGTTTTTGACAGTATAAAAATTCCGTCTTTTGAAGAATGTGTTGAAAGTAAAAAAGCCTATGCCGAGGCAACAAGGCTTCAGTATTTGGAACAAAACCCGTATAAAGGAAAAACGGTGATACAAAAGCACGGGGATAAGTATTTAGTACAAAACCCGCCCCAAGAGCCTCTTTCGCGCGAGGAGCTTGACAGAACCTATGACCTTTTCTATATGAAGAACTATCACCCTATGTATGAAAAGCACGGCGGTGTTCCTGCCATAACCGAGGTAAAGTTCTCTATTGCAAGTTCACGCGGATGCTTCGGCAGTTGTAATTTCTGTGCCCTTGCATTTCATCAGGGCAGAATTGTTACTTCAAGGAGTCAGGAGTCTATCATAAAAGAGGCAGAGGAAATGACTAAGATGCCTGACTTTAAGGGATATATCCACGATGTCGGCGGACCAACGGCAAACTTCAGGTTTCCTGCCTGTAAAAAGCAGTTAACACAAGGCGCTTGTAAGGAAAGACAGTGCTTGTACCCAACGCCTTGCAAGAATATGGAAATAAGCCATTCAGAATACGGCGAGCTTTTGGAAAAACTGCGTAATATAAAGGGAATCAAAAAGGTATTTATCCGCTCGGGAATACGCTTTGACTACCTGATAAACGACAAGAACGACAAGTTCTTTTACGATTTGGTAAAGCACCACGTAAGCGGTCAGCTGAAAGTGGCACCGGAGCATATTTCGGATAACGTGTTAAAATATATGGGAAAGCCGTCTAATGACGTTTACAGGCGATTTTCTGAAAAGTATAAAAAAATAAATGAGCAACTTGGTAAAAAGCAGTATCTTGTGCCATATCTGATGTCATCACATCCGGGAAGCACACTGATGGATGCAATACGATTGGCAGTATATTTGCGAGAAAACGGCATAAATCCGCAACAGGTGCAGGACTTTTACCCAACACCGGGAACAATTTCAACCTGTATGTTTTATACGGGTATTGACCCGATGACGGGAAAAAGCGTCTATGTGCCAAAGGATGCGAAGGAAAAGGCGATGCAAAGGGCATTGTTGCAGTTTGCAAAACCCGAAAACCGCAGACTTATTGAAGAGGCGCTTCGCATAGCAGACAGATGCGACCTTATCGGTTACGGACCGAGATGCCTGATAAGACCATGGAGGGAGAAAAAAGATGTCAGCAAAGATTTTAAGCGGAAAAGAAGTATCAGCAAGAATAAAAGCGGAGCTAAAAGAAGAGGCAGATAAGCTTAAGGCTCAGGGAATTATGCCGGGCTTGGCAGTTGTTATCGTTGGTGATGACCCGGCAAGCCGTGTTTATGTAAATAACAAGAAAAAGGCTTGCGAGGAGCTTGGGATTTTGTCGGAGGAATATGCACTTTCGGCAGATACATCGGAAGAAGAGCTTCTGGCACTTATCGACAGACTGAATGCGGACAGTAAGATTTCGGGGATTTTGGTTCAGCTGCCGCTGCCAAAGGGACTTGATGAGGAAAAGGTTATAAACCGAATCAACCCGAAAAAAGACGTTGACGCTTTTCATCCTGTAAACGTAGGCAAAATTATGATAGGAAACTACGACTTTGTGCCTTGCACACCGGCAGGGGTTATGGAGCTTATTGCCGAGAGCGGAATTGACATTTCGGGTAAAGAGTGCGTTATTGTAGGAAGAAGTAATATCGTAGGAAAGCCTATGAGTATGCTTCTGTTGCACCAGAACGGAACAGTTACTGTTTGCCACTCAAGAACACGCGACTTAAAAGAGGTTACGAAGCGTGCTGACATTTTGGTTGTTGCCGTTGGCAGACCGGAATTTATAACGGGCGATATGATAAAAGAGGGTGCGGTTGTAATTGACGTTGGTATCAACAGACTTGAAAATAAAAAGCTTGTAGGTGACGTGGAGTTTGAGTCTGCGGAAAAGGTGGCTTCAGCAATTACTCCTGTCCCGGGCGGAGTCGGACCAATGACCATCGCAATGCTTATGAAAAATACTCTAAAAGCAGCTATTGTGAATAGGGGGAACTGATATGAAAGCAACAGAACTTAAGGAAAAACTGAAATTTATTGATATTGAGTACATTTACGCTTGCAAGGAAGCAGACAGAGGTCGCTACATTGAAAGATTTGAAAATGTAATTGACGGATTTTGCGAAACTTTTGGTGAAGACGAAGATTTAAGACTTTTTTCTGCACCGGGAAGAACTGAAATCGGAGGAAACCATACCGACCATCAGCACGGTGCTGTGCTTGCGGGAGGGCTTAACCTTGACGTTGTCGGAGCGGCACGTATAAACGGAACAAATGAAATAAGAATAAAGTCAGAAGGGTACCCGATGTCTATCGTGAACCTTTCAGAGCTTGAGCCAAACCCTCAGGAATTCGGACGCTCCGAAGCGCTAATCCGTGGAGTTGTTGCAAAATTTGCCCAGATGGGATATGAAATAAAGGGCTTTGATGCTTATGCGACTTCAAATGTTTTAAAGGGTTCGGGAATGAGCTCTTCTGCAGCCTATGAGGTGTTTTTAGGAAACATTGCAAACTCCCTTTTTGCCGATGGCGAAGTAAACGCTGTTGAAATTGCAAAAATTGGTCAGTTTGCGGAGAATGTGTATTTTGGTAAGCCTTGCGGGCTTTTGGACCAGATGGCATCATCCGTGAGCGGTATGGTGGCTATGGATTTTGCGGATACGGAAAAGCCGGTTGTTGAAAAAATTGACTTTGATTTTGCAAAAACCAACCATGCGCTTTGCATTATTGACACAGGCGCAGACCATGCAGATTTAACCGATGAATATGCAGCAGTGACGCGTGAAATGAAAAAGGTAGCAAATTTCTTTGGGAAAGATGTTCTGAATGAGGTTACAAAAACCGAATTTATGTCAAAAATAAAGGATATAAGAGCAGCAATAAACGATGACCGTGCAGTACTTCGTGCTTTCCACTATTTCAACGAAACCGAAAGAGCAAAGGAAGAGGCGAAGGCGCTAAAGGACGGCGATTTTGACAGGTTCTTAAAGATTGTTAAAAAGTCGGGGCTTTCTTCTTATACATACTTACAGAACGTGTTTGCAGTATGTGCGCCAAGCAATCAGGCAGTAAGCCTTTCGCTTGCACTCTGTGACGATATACTGGGTGAGCGTGGAGCATACCGTGTTCACGGCGGCGGGTTTGCCGGAACAATTCAGGCATTTGTGCCGTTTGATTTATTGGATGAATTCAAGGAAAAGGTTGAGGCTGTTTTAGGAGAAGGTATGTGCCATATTCTTTCCATTCGTCCTGTTGGCGGATGCGAAATTAAGCTTAAGTAATAAAAACTATTGCAAGAAAACCAAATAAGTGGTATAATAAGGAAAGTATAACGACAAATAATACGGAGGGTCAAAAATGGCTGCTAAATATAAAAAGGTGCTATTAAAGGTGAGCGGTGAGGCCTTGGCGGGAGAAAAAGGCTATGGTCTTGATGTTCCGACAATGCACAAGATTTGTGAGAATATTAAAAAGATAGTGGATATGGGTGTTCAGGTTTCTGTCGTTGTTGGCGGAGGAAATATCTGGCGTGGAAGATCCGGCGGAGAAATGGACAGAACAAGAGCTGACCATATGGGAATGCTTGCAACCTGTATAAATGCTTTGGGACTTTGCTCCGAGCTTGAAAGCTGCGGGGTTGATACAAGAGTACAGACTGCCATCGAAATGCGACAGATTGCAGAGCCTTACATAAGACTGAAGGCAACACGCCATCTTGAAAAAGGCAGAGTTGTAATATTTGGCGCAGGAACAGGTAATCCGTTTATGTCAACAGATACAGCGGCAGCACTTCGTGCTATTGAAACAGATGCAGAGGTAATCCTGCTTGCGAAAAAGGTAGATGCGGTTTATGACTCTGACCCTAACATAAACCCTGATGCAAAGAAGTTTGACGCTCTTTCTTTCAACGATATTTTATCAAAAGAGCTTGGCGTTATGGACTCAACTGCAGCATCAATGTGCCGTGACAATAATATGCCGATTTTGGTATTTGGTCTTGATGACCCTGAAAATATAGTAAAAGCCGTTAACGGCGAAAAAATAGGTACTTTGGTAACAAAGGACGGAACAAGATAATTAGAAAGGGAAGTGAAATTATGGCAAACTATCCGGAATATGAAGAAAGAATGAATAAAAGAGTTGAGGGTTTTCACTCTGAACTTAAAACTATAAGAGCAGGACGTGCAAATGCAGCTGTCCTTGATAAAGTGACAGTTGAATATTATGGTGCTGTAACACCTGTTGCGCAGATTGGCTCAATTTCAACACCAGAACCAAGAATGCTTGTTATCCAGCCTTGGGATGCATCAATTTTAGGCGAAATCGAAAAGGCAATCAACAAGTCAGAAATCGGCATTTCTCCGCAGAATGACGGTAAGGTTATCAGACTTAATTTCCCGCCGCTGACAGAGGAGAGAAGAAAAGAGCTTGTTAAGAACGTTAAAAAGTATGCAGAAGAAGCTAAAGTGCAGGTTAGAAACGTGCGCCGTGATGCTATGGACGATTTCAAGAAAAAGCAGAAGGCTTCTGAAATTACAGAGGACGATTTGAAGGGTATCGAAAAGGATATTCAGAACCTTACTGACAAGTACATCAAGGAAATTGATGATATTACTGCAGCAAAGGAAAAGGAAATACTTGAAGTATAATTAATTTTTAAGGGGGTTGCTGCGAAATTTTGCAAGCGCCCCCTTTTTAAACATCAAAATGAGGTAAAAATTTATGTTTTTTAACAGGAAAAAGAAAAAAGCAGAAATTGATATGACAAGGCTTCCTGTCCATATCGGTGTTATTATGGACGGAAACGGACGCTGGGCAAAAAGACGCGGACTTCCAAGAAGTGCAGGACATCAGGCAGGAGCGGAAACTCTTAAAAGGATAGTTACCGAGTGTAACAAAATGGGGATTAAGTATATAACAGTATATGCCTTCTCAACTGAAAACTGGAAACGCCCTAAAGATGAAGTGGACTTTTTAATGAACCTTTTAATGAGCTATCTTCTTGATGCAGAGCGCACTCTTGCAGGTGAAAATGTGCGGATACGTGCAATCGGGTCACGTGCTGAACTGTCAGAAGAAATGCAGGAACAGATTAAAAAGACCGAGGCATTCACAAGTAAAAATGACGGTATTGTTATGAATATTGCCTTAAACTACGGTAGCCGTGAAGAGCTTGTGCAGGCGGTCAGAAACATCTCTGAAAAGGTGAAAAACGGCGAAATGAATGCAGATGATATTGATGCCGATGCGATTTCAAAAGAGCTTTACACAGGCGGACAGCCAGACCCTGACCTTATAATAAGAACAAGCAACGAGCAGAGACTTTCAAACTTTATGATGTGGCAGGCATCCTATTCGGAGCTTTACTACACAGAAACCTTGTGGCCTGATTTTTCGGTAAGCCATCTGTATGATGCTATTTTGGAATATCAAAAACGTGACAGAAGATACGGAGGAGTAAAATAATGTTGACAAGAATTTTGACTGCGATTGTTGGTATTGTGCTGTTTGTGGCGGTAATTATAGCACCGCCTGTTGTACTGTATGTTGCACTTTTCCTGCTCGGTGCGTGGCTGATTTGCGAAGTATATCGCGTTATGGATGCTAAGCGTGAGCTTTACGTTGTGGGAATTTTAGCAGAACTTGTTATGTTCGGATTCTTCTTTTCAGGAAGAGTAGGTATTGCATTCTACGGGGCAATAATGCTTTTTATGGCGGCTGTGGTGCTGTTCTGGAAAAAGACCAACTCAAAAGAAGTTCTGCCTTTGGGAATGGTAACAATCTTCATTGTAAGCGCAATACTTTCTTTGGTTGTTTTAAGAGCCAACTTTAATGTTCTTGCATTACTTTTACCGTTCATTATCGCCTGGGCGACAGATACCGGTGCATACTTTACGGGATATTTTCTTGGAAAGCACAAGCTGGCGCCTGAAATGAGCCCGAAAAAGACAATTGAGGGTGCAATCGGCGGAGTTTTCATTGCTGTGGCGGCAACTGTGGCTTATGGCGTGATTATATACGGCAATTTCTATATGCTTGGTATGATAAAATATGCAATAGCAGGTGGCGCGGGTTCAGTTGTATCACAAATCGGTGACCTGGCAGCTTCCTGCATCAAGAGAGATTTCGGCAAGAAGGACTACGGCACTCTTCTTCCTGGTCACGGCGGACTTATGGACCGTTTTGACAGCGTGCTTTTTGTGGCACCATACGTTCTTTTTATGATTGTATATTTTGGCATTTAATGAGGTATAATGATGGGATTTGAACATAATATATCAATATTAGGGTCAACCGGCTCAATCGGAACGCAGACCTTAGAGGTGGCAAGGGCATATCCGGGGATTTCGGTAAAAGCCATTACGGCGCATTCCAACGTAAAGCTTCTGGAAGAGCAAATTCGTGAATTTAAACCCAAGCTTGCCTGTGTTTTTGATGAAAAAGCGGCTTTGGAGCTTAAAGAAAAAGTGGCGGACACCGCTTGCCGTATTGTGACCGGAGAAGACGGATTGATTGAAGCTGCAACAGTAGACGGTGCGGATACCGTTGTTACGGCAGTTGTTGGAATTTCGGGGTTATTGCCGACTATTGCAGCGATAGAGGCAGGAAAAAATATTGCTCTTGCAAACAAGGAAACCCTTGTTACAGGCGGACATATAGTAACCCGCCTTGCAAGAGAAAAGGGGATAAAAATTCTGCCTGTTGACAGTGAGCACTCCGCAATTTTTCAGTCCCTTCAGGGAAACCCTAAAAAGATTAAAAAGATACTTTTAACTGCATCGGGCGGACCGTTTTTCGGTAAAACCAAAGCCGAACTTTCGGATATAACACCGGAGCAGGCTCTAAAGCATCCTAACTGGGATATGGGCGCAAAGGTTACTATTGACTCTTCAACACTGGTTAACAAGGGTCTTGAAGTTATTGAGGCAAAGTGGCTTTTTGATGTGGATATTGACCAGATTGAAGTTCTGGTGCATCGCCAGAGCATACTTCATTCTGCGGTTATGTATGAGGACAATGCGGTTATGGCACAGCTTGGAACTCCTGATATGAAGCTTCCGATACAGTATGCCTTAACTTATCCTGACCGCTTGCCTATGAGCGGAAACGAGCTTGACCTTACAAAATATGGCGAGCTTACATTTGCACACCCTGATACCGATACATTTTATGCGTTGGAGCTTGCTAAAAAAGCAGGCAGAGAGGGTGGAATTTTACCGACAGTTTTCAACTCTGCTGACGAGGTGGCAGTTGAACTGTTCCTTAAGAAAAAAATCGGATACCTTGAAATCGCCGACTCAATTAACGAGGCTATGGAAAAGGTAAAGAATGTCGAAAACCCGACAATAGAGCAGATTTTGGAAGCGGATAAATTTGCACGTGAGGTAGTATATAATAGGAGTTGATGTTTTGGTTACAGCGATAGTAACACTTTTAATTTTTCTTGTGATGATAACCCTGCACGAATTCGGGCATTTTATTGTGGCAAAGGCGCTTGGGGTAAATGTCCTTGAATTTGCGGTAGGAATGGGACCAGCCATTTTTAAAAAGCAGGGAAAAAAGACTCTTTATTCCGTGCGCATTTTCCCCATTGGCGGATACTGCAGTCTTTTGGGTGAAGACGGCGGAAGCGATGATGTTGGTGCATTTTGCAACCAGAAATTATGGAAAAGAATACTTGTTGTATCAGCCGGAGCAATTTTAAATCTTATTCTGGGTTTTGTACTTTTTGCGGTTTTTGTGGGAATGACAAGCCCTTTTGCATCAAACACAATCGGCAAGGTAGATGAGCGTTCATATCTTTCGGAGGCAGGAGTTTATCCGGGTGACAAGATTATTGAGATTAACGGTCATAAGGTGAATTTCTACAATGATATTTCGCTTTATACACAGGACTTTACAAAGGACAGCGAATTTTCACTTACAGTTAAAAGAAACGGTAAGAAGCTTGACTTTACGCTTAAGCCGTCCGAGGCTACAACAAGTGTAACCTACGGCGAAAACTATGCCGATGTTGTGGACACAATAAACGGCATGGAGCAAAGATACCGTCAGGAATTCGGCGATACACAGGTTCCGGAGAGTTATATTGGTGAAACCCTTACAACTTCAAGGCTTATAATTGGTTTTGAGCCGGAAAAGGTAAAGGTTACGGCGTTTAATATTCTGCCGCAGGCGTGGCACTACACAGTATATATAACAAAAAGCATATATGTTGCATTCGGTCAGCTTATAACCGGAAAATCCGGACTTGAAAATATGGCAGGACCTGTTGGAATTGCACAGGTAGTGGACGGCGCGGTTAAATCGGGCGCGGACAGCGGAATAAATATTATTCTGATTGTGGCGATGCTCACAGTAAACCTTGGAATATTCAACCTGTTACCGCTGCCTGCGTTGGACGGCGGAAGGTTGTTCTTTATGCTCATAGAGCTTGTTCGTGGAAAGCCAATCCCACCGGAAAAAGAGGGAATTGTGCATACAGTCGGCCTGATTTTATTGTTGGCACTTGCCGTTGTTGTGTGCTTTAACGATATTTTAAGACTAATAGGATAAAACGAGGAGGAGGCTCCGGATGAAAAGAGAAGTTACAGTAGGCGGTGTTAAAATCGGCGGAGATGCGCCGATTTCCATTCAGTCTATGACAAATACCGACACAAGAAACGTGGCGGAAACTGTAAACCAGATAAAACGCTTAGAAACTGCAGGATGCCAGATTATCCGTGTTGCCGTTCCTGATATGGAGGCGGCAGAGGCTATCCGCGAAATTAAAAAGCAGATAAAAATCCCGCTTGTCAGCGATATTCATTTTGATTATCGACTGGCATTGGAATGCATAAAAAACGGTGTTGACAAGGTGAGAATTAACCCCGGCAACATCGGTGACAGAGAAAAGGTAAAAGCAGTGGCGGACGCCTGCCGTGAGCGTAATATCCCGATAAGAATCGGTGTCAACGGCGGTTCATTGGAAAAGGAGCTTCTTAAAAAATACGGAAAACCTACCGCTGATGCGTTGGTGGAAAGCGCTCTTTCTCACGTTAAGATTTTAGAGGATTTGGACTTTTCTGACATTGTTGTTTCAATTAAGGTTTCAGATGTTCCGACAATGCTTGAAGCCTACAGAAAGTTTGATAAAATAAAGGATATCCCGCTTCACGTAGGCGTGACCGAAGCGGGTACAAAGTCTGCAGGAATGGTGAAATCTGCCGTTGGAATAGGTGCGCTTTTGTCAGAGGGAATAGGAAACACTATGCGAGTTTCCCTGACTGCTGACCCTGTAGAAGAAATTTATGCTGCAAAGGAAATCCTTAAGGTTTTAGGACTCAGAAAGCAAGGAGCAGAGCTTATTTCCTGTCCGACCTGCGGAAGAACACGGATTGATATGATACCGATTGCGGAGGAAATGGAAAAGCGTCTTCGTAATATTGATAAGGACATCAAGGTGGCGGTTATGGGTTGTGCAGTAAACGGACCTGGCGAGGCAAGAGAAGCGGACATCGGCGTTGCCGGCGGTGTCGGCGAGGGTCTTATCTTTAAAAAAGGCGAAATTTTACGAAAAGTTAAGGAAGACGAAATCATTCCGGCACTTATGGAGGAGATTGGTAAGCTATGAAAAAAATCCTTATAATAAACGGACCAAACCTTAATATGCTCGGAATAAGAGAACCGGCGGTGTACGGAAGCCGTACATATAAGGATTTGTGCGATTATATAAAGACTTCGGCAAAAAAGCTGGGTGCAAAGGTTGAATTTTTTCAGAGCAACGCAGAAGGTGACATCTGCACAAAAATCCAGAAAAGTCTTGGAAAATACGATGGAATTGTGATGAATCCCGGAGCGTATGCTCACTATTCCTATGCAATCCACGATGCCATAAAATCAGTTACCACACCTTGTGTTGAGGTACATATCTCGGATATTGAAAAGCGTGAGGAGTTCAGAAGAACTTCGGTCACTGCACCTGCCTGCGTTAAAATGATTTCGGGGCATGGATTTGACGGATACGTAGAAGGCTTGGAGATGCTGGTAAAATGACAAGATGCGATAAATTAAGAAGCGTATTAAAAGACAACGAGGGCGTTTTGATTTCGGGATATGCCAATATTTTTTACTATACAGGGTTTACCTCGGAGGACGCTCTTGTATTTATAACGAATCAAAGGCAGATATTGATAACCGATTCAAGATATACCGTTCAGGCAAGGCTTGAGGCACGTGATTTTGAAATACGTGATATTTCAGAGGGCGTTGAAAAAATTGCATCGCTTTTAGACTGTGATGTTTTGGGGTTTGAAGAAAATATTGTAACGGTATCGCAGCTTGCCCAGTTTCAGAAATTCGGTAAAAAGCTTGTGCCCATGAACAAAGTAATTTCAGGACCCAGAATGGTAAAGGACGAGTCTGAAATAAAGAAAATTGCAGCGGCAGAGGCTTTGGGTGACAGAGCATTCCAAAACCTTTTAGACAATTTCAGGTTTGGTATGACAGAACGTGAAGTAGCACTCGAGCTTGAGTTTTATATGCGAAAGAACGGTGCATCAGGAACTTCCTTTGACACCATTGTTGCAAGCGGAAAGAGGTCAAGCATGCCGCACGGTGTTGCAACGGATAAGGTTATCGGCATCGGCGATTTTGTAACCATTGATTTCGGTTGCCGTCTTGACGGATACTGCTCCGATATGACAAGAACCATTGTTATTGGCAAATGCTCCGAAAGACAAAGAGAAATTTATGAAACAGTGTTAAAAGCTCAAAAAGCGGCAATTGCCGCCATAAAACCGGGTGTGAAATGCTCGGAAATTGATGCGGTGGCAAGAAATATAATCAAGGATGCGGGCTATGGCGACCATTTCGGGCATAGTCTGGGGCATAGCGTGGGCATTGAAATTCACGAACGCCCGAATTTTGCACCAAGGTCAGAAGATGTTGTGGAAAATGGCAACGTTATAACCGTTGAGCCAGGTATATATATTGACGGATTTGGCGGTGTTCGTATCGAAGACGTGATTGCCGTATCGGAAAATGCCATAAATCTGACAAAAACTTCTAAAGAATTGACTATTCTTTGAAAAAGGACTTGAAATTTTATCCAAAATATATTACAATATAGTATGTATAGATATAAAAATAAATTTGGAGGAAAAATATAATGATTACAGCAGGAGATTTTAGAAACGGAAGAACTTTTGAATTTGAAGGAAACGTTTTTCAGGTAGTTGAATTCCAGCACGTAAAACCTGGTAAGGGCGCAGCTTTTGTAAGAACAAAGCTTAAGAACGTTATCACAGGCGGTGTTGTTGAAAAGACTTTCAGACCAACTGAAAAGGTTGAAGAAGCTCACATCGAAAAGAAGAATATGGAATATTCTTATAATGACGGTGACCTTTACTACTTTATGGACCAGGAAACATTCGATATGCTTCCAATCAGCAAGGACCAGATTGGCGATGCACTTAAGTTTGTTAAGGAAAATATGGTATGTATGATTTTGTCATATAAGGGCAACGTATTCGGTATCGAACCACCTACATTTGTTGAACTTGAAATCGTTGAAACAGAGCCTGGTTTTGCAGGTAATACAGCAACTGGTGCAACAAAGCCTGCTACACTTGAAACAGGTGCAATAATTCAGGTTCCTTTGTTTATCGACAATAACGAGGTTATCAGAATCGATACACGTACAGGAGAATATATGGAACGTGTTAAAGGTTAATTTTTAAAATTGGCTAAAATTGACAGGCTCACCGCTTTTCCCTCGGGAGGTACACAAGTACAGCTCCCTCGGTGCAAAACGGCAATCCATAAGTGAGTGACTATATTAAAAATAAAAAAGCATTTCGGAAAGGAAGCATATTATGGAAAACTTAGTAGCAAAGGTTTCATACCTAAAAGGTCTTTGTGACGGTCTTGCAATCGATGAAAAGAAGCCTGAAGGCAAGCTTTTGGTTAATATCATTGATGTTTTAAAAGATATTGCTGAAGCGTTAGACGATGTTATTGACGCACACGATGAACTTGAAGAAAAGGTTGACGAAATCGATCAGGACCTTGCAGATATTGAAGATATCGCATATGGCGATGACGATGACGAAGACTATGACGATGATTTCGACTTCGATGATGACGACTTTGATGACGATATGGACTTTTTCGAAATTGAATGTCCAAACTGCAAAGAAGACGTTATGATTGACTTCGATGCACTTGATGAAGAAAAGGGAATTATCTGCCCTAACTGCAATCAGGAAATTCAGCTTGAATTTGAATGTGACTGCGATTGCGATGACGATTGCGACTGCGGATGTCACGAATAATTGAAATTTAAAGGGCGGCAGATGCCGTCCTTTTGTTTTTTGAGGTATTACAATGAAAGGCTTATATATCCACATACCATTCTGCATAAAAAAGTGTAAATATTGCGACTTTAACTCCTTTTCGGCGTGCGAAAAGGAAAAAGGCGCTTATCTTGATGCGCTTTTTCTGGAAATGGAAAAGTATCGCGGTGAAATGGTGGACACCATCTTTATCGGTGGCGGAACACCAACAAGCCTTTCTGCCGAGGATTTGGAGCGGTTACTTCAGAATATACAAAAAAACTTTTCTTTAGCCGAAAATTGTGAGTTTACAGTTGAGGCAAACCCGAAAACTCTTGATGCAGAAAAGCTCGAGGTCTTGAAAAAATACGGCGCAAACCGCTTATCAATCGGTGTTCAGTCCTTTAATGATACCGAGCTTTTAGCACTTGGAAGAGCACATACAGCTTCCGAGGCAGAAGAAACTGTAACCTTTGCGAAAATGTATTTTGACAACATAAGCATTGACCTTATGTGTGCAATTCCAAACCAGACGAAAGAAAGTTTAAAGAAAACCCTTGAAAAAGCATTTTCGCTTGGCACACAGCATATTTCCTGCTACAGCCTGATTTTAGAAGAGGGAACGCCCCTGTATGATGAAAACGAAAAGGGAAATCTTGTTCTTCCTGATGAGGATACCGAGCGTGAAATTTATAAAATTGCCACAGAAGAAATGGAAAA
>JAZOVJ010000042.1:0-11206 GCA_045658645.1 Clostridia bacterium
GTCATTCTGGAACAGAGCGACAGCGCAGTGATAGAATCCCTTTTCAACACCAAAAAATCGTGAAACATTTCACCGATTGCTATTGTAGCACAAACCAAAGGTCTTTATCAAGTATTTCTATATAGAAATACAAAACTTTCACAAATGTTTCACACAATATTTAACCAATTTTCCAAGGTATTAAACACATTTTTTGTGTATAACTCACCACAAAACACCGTTTATGAGTTTATTCATTGTGGATAACTTTCCACAAAAGAACAAACGTTTGTGGAAAACTCCGCATTTTTGACCGTTTTAGGCGAATTTTTGACTCTTTTTAGGCCTTTTCGCTACAGTCGAAATACTCTTTAGTCATCTTATCTCCACTGTTTCCGTCTGTTACATTTCTAACTGTGGGATTTCATGTGGTCAAAACATTACCTACATTACGATTTTTCTACTCCATTACAGGAAAACACGCAGAATAAACTTTAGTTATGTGTAAAATGATGAAATCCAAGACTTTCATTGAAAATACACACATTTTATGGTAAAATATATATGTAAATCATATTTCGGAGGTGAAAGCGATGATTTATTTTGTAGAAGATGATGCCAATATCCGTAAACTTGTATGCTATGCGCTTGAAAAAGAGGGATATGCGATTAAAGGATGCAGCTTGCCGAGTGAATTTTGGCAAGAGATGAAAAATGAAAAGCCACAGCTTATTTTGCTTGATATAATGCTTCCCGAAGAAGATGGACTTTCTATATTAGGCAAACTTCAGGCAGACAGCGCTACATCAAATATCCCTGTAATTATGATCACTGCAAAAGGCAGTGAATTTGATAAGGTAACAGGACTTGATATGGGAGCAGATGATTATATCGCAAAGCCGTTTGGTATGACAGAACTGACAAGCCGTGTTCGTGCAGTTTTAAGACGGTATGAAAAAACAAATAAGTCAAAGGAATATAAAATCGGTGATTTGTATGTAAATCCCGAAAAGCACATCATCGAGGTATCGGGAAAAGAAGTTAACCTTTCTTTCAAGGAGTATTCGCTTTTAATGGTGCTTTTGGAAGCAGAGGGAAATGTTGTTTCAAGAGATACATTGCTTACCCGTGTATGGGGAGAATTTTATGATGAATCAAGAACTCTTGATGTACATATAAGAAAGCTCCGTATCAAACTTGAAACTGCAGGCGATCTTATTCAAACGGTTAAAAATATTGGATATAAGCTTGGAGGTAACGAGAATGGTTAATAAGATATTTCGTTCAAACTTTTTTACCTCAATGCTTATTTTGCTTATGAGCTTTTGTTTAACATTCGGCGTACTTTTCAGTTATTTTGAATCGCAGATGTTTACAGAACTTGAAAGTGAAGCAGGATACATATCCTATGCAGTTAAAAATGAAGGCACTGACTTTATAGATAATTTCAATGAAAAAGGCAAAAGAATAACCTTAGTATCAAGTGATGGTACAGTTTTAGCAGATACCTCTGCAAGTGCAGATGAACTTGAAAACCATTCGGACAGAAAAGAAATTGAAGAGGCTATAAAGAATGGCAAAGGTGCAAGTTCAAGATATTCAAATACCTTAATGCAGAAAACTTTATATTATGCAGAAAAACTTGATGACGGAACTATTCTTCGTGTATCAACCACTCAAAATTCTGTTGTTATAATATTGCTTGGACTCCTACAACCGCTTATTATAATAATCGTAATTGCGCTTATTATTTCAATTTTCTTATCTTACAGATTATCAAAGGCTATTATCAAGCCTATTAACGAGCTTGACCTTGATAACCCTGCAGCGAATGAAACTTACGAAGAGTTAACACCTCTTCTTAAGAAAATATCTGCACAGAAAAGGACTATATCAAATCAAATAAAAGAAGCAAAGCAAAAGCAGGAAGAATTTAAGCTTATAACTGAAAATATGAGTGAAGGTCTTTTGATTATTGACAAGGACTTTAACATACTTTCTTACAATCAGGCGGCTAAAACATTGCTTGAGGTTGACGATGCAGAAAATAAAAGTGTTCTTTCATTCAACAGAAGTCGTGGCTTCAGAAACACTATTGAAGCAGCGCTTTCAGGCGAGCGTAGTGAAAACGATATTACCCATGATGAAAATACATATAACCTGATTGCAACCCCGGTATTTGAGGGAGAAAAAATAATCGGTGCAGTAATGGTAATCATTGATGTTACCGAAAGTGTGAAGCGTGAACAGCTTCGTCAGGAATTTACATCTAATGTATCTCACGAATTAAAAACTCCACTTACATCTATTTCGGGATTTGCTGAAATGTTAAAATCGGGCGGTACACCGGATGAAACAGTAATAGATTTTTCAACATCTATTTACGATGAAGCGCAAAGACTTATCACTTTGGTATCGGATATTATGAAAATTTCCGAACTTGATGAAGGTGCAGTTCCTTTTGAAAAAGAAAGTGTTGATCTTTATGAGCTTTCAAAAGACATTATTAAAAGGCTTACACCTATTGCCGAGAAAAGAAATATCAGTTTCAGTATGATTGGTGATACTGCAAAGGTTTATGGTGTGAGAAAAATCCTTGACGAAATGATATATAACCTTTGTGATAACGCTATCAAGTATAACAAAGATAATGGATGCGTTGATGTTATCATCAATCAGGCAAATAACAAGACAAGCATTACTGTAAAAGATACGGGTATTGGTATTCCTACCCTTGAGCAAAGCAGAGTTTTTGAACGCTTTTACCGAGTGGATAAAAGCCATTCAAAGCTTGTTGGTGGAACAGGTCTTGGTCTTGCAATCGTAAAACACGGAGCAGCTTTCCACGATGCAGAAGTTTCACTTGAAAGCATAGAGGAAAAAGGAACAAGCGTAACAATTACATTTACTGAATAAAAACTTACAAAAATCCTTGAAACAACTCGTTTCAGGGATTTTTTTGTTAACATACAATTAACATACCTTTGCTTTCAGAATTAACATTGGCTATATTAAAATGTTATTACGTAAAGTATGGCTTAAAGTTATGAAAACAAAGGAGAAATTTAAATGACAATATTTGATGTGCTAAATTTGATTGGCGGATTATGTTTATTCCTTTTCGGTATGAATGTAATGGGTGACGGCTTGGAAAGAAGAGCCGGAAACAGTTTGAAGGCATTACTCGGTAAACTTACCAATAGTCCGATAAAAGGATTCTTAACAGGACTTGGTGTTACTGCGGTAATTCAGAGTTCATCTGCAACTACTGTTATGGTAGTTGGTTTTGTTAATTCAAAGATAATGACGCTTAAACAGTCTATTGGCGTTATTATGGGTGCAAATATAGGAACAACTGTTACTGCATGGATTTTGAGCCTTGGCGGAATCTCAGGCGACAACATTGTTTTGAAGCTTTTGAAACCCACATCATTTACCCCTATATTAGCTCTTATAGGTATAATTTTTATGATGTTTACAAAATCCGGAAAGAAAAAGGATGTCGGAACAATCCTTCTTGGTTTTGCAACTTTAATGTTTGGTATGGATGCAATGTCAGATGCTGTTTCTGGTCTTTCTGATATTCCTGCATTCCAAAACTTATTTATAATGTTCAAGAATCCTATTCTTGGTGTTTTGGTCGGTGCTCTACTTACGGCTGTTATTCAGTCAAGTTCGGCATCAGTTGGTATCCTGCAAGCACTTTCTGTAACAGGTGCAGTTTCCTACGGAGCAGCAATCCCGATTATTATGGGACAGAATATCGGTACTTGTGTAACTGCGCTTTTATCCTCTGTTGGTACAAACAAAAACGCAAGAAGAGCTTCAATGATACATCTTATGTTCAATGTAATAGGTACTGTTGTATGGCTTACGGTATTTAGCATTATCTCGACAATTTTAAGACCTGCTATTTTAGATGCATCTGCTTCTTATTTGGGAATAGCGGTTTCACACTCAATATTTAATGTGCTTTGTACTGCACTTCTTTTGCCGATGTCATCACTCCTTGAAAAACTCGCATATATTCTTGTGCCTGATGGAAAGGAAACAGAGAAAGTTGTTGAGCTTGATGAAAGACTTCTTGCAACACCTACCATTGCTCTTCAGCAATGCTATAATGTGGTAAGAAAAATGGCAAACGAATCTACCACAGGTTTTAAACTTGCAATTTCATCAGTAAATGAGTATGATGCAGAGAAAGCAGAAACAATCAGAACGATGGAAGGTAATACCGATCATTATGAAGATATTTTGGGAACATATTTAACAAAATTATCTCGGTCAAAAACTTCGGATGAAGATAGTTCGGATGTTTCAAAACTCTTAAAAGTAATCGGTGATTTTGAAAGAATTTCAGACCATAGTGTAAATATCTTGGAATCTGTTGAAGAATTAAGAGAAAAGAAAATAGAATTTTCAAAAGATGCGAAAAAAGAACTAGATGTTCTGTTAAATGCCGTATCAGAAATACTAGACATTACTCTCAGTGCATTTAATAACGATGATGAAAATGCTGTATATAATGTTGAGCCTTTGGAACAGGTAATTGACGGACTTAAATCAATGCTCCGTGACAGACATATAGTTCGCTTGGCAGATGGCGAATGTACTGTTGAAGCAGGATTCATTTGGGGAGATCTTCTGACAAATTTAGAGCGAACATCTGACCATTGCTCAAATATTGCAACTTGTTTGATTGATGCAACCCACCACAATATGAACGCTCACGAATATAAACAAAGCCTTAAAGAAAACAATCCGCAGTTTGATGAGAAATTCAAATCGTATGGAGAAAAATATAAATTGAGTCATTAACTGAATTAACTTTGAACTTTTGGCTTTTATTTACGCTAAACTTACCGGTTCTGGTGTATTGAATTTATGCTGGTGCCTGTAGTAAGATACAAAGTGTAAAGCACATGCTAAAAGGCTAAAAGATAAATACAAGCATTTAGAATACAAATAATGGTGATTCTTGCACATAAAAGGTGAAAAAATTACAAAAAATTAAAAACCGCAGACCCGTGCTGTTATAGGGTTTACGGCGGCTTCCTTAAATTACTAATTTCGGTGAAGCACTTGATAAGCTTCAGGAAAAGTTAAGGTGCAAACCGATAAAGGGAACAGGAATAAAGGGAAGATAAGGAAAAAAAGAAAACACAATTTTGTGTTTTCTTTTTTTGTTGTAACGGACTATTAATATTCAGTATTATATTCTATGTAAAATAAGAAAATTTATATCAATGTTTTTCTGAACTTTCGTGTCTGATACAAATATTTGTTGCCATTTACAAACGGTAGAAATCTTATGAGGGCAAATCGTATTATATTTTTAAGATAAGGTTAAAAAAATTTGAATATATTATTAACACTTTCTTTTTTCTATTGTAATTTTTATGCAAGTACTCTATAATATAAAAAAATAATATAAATATTGGAAAGTAATTGTTATTTGATTGAAGAAAAAAGGTGAAAGGAATACATAATGAGAACAAAACAGATTTCAAAAAATTCAAACTCCACAGATAAAGAATCACTGAAAAAGGTATCTTTTATTAAAGGATTTAAGGGGTCTTCAAAAAAGAAAAAAATTCTGGTTATAGCCTGTGTGATTGCGGTGTTGATTGCCGCTATTTTTGCTGTTTCTTCAGAGAAAACAGTAAATGAATTTGCAATTATAGGAATGGAAAGTAGCGTCGAGAGACGCGATATAACATCTACAATTACAGGTTCTTCAGTAGTAAAACCAAAGGATCAATATTCTATCACATCACTTGTTTCCGGTGATATTATTTCGGCAAACTTTGAGCAAGGAGATATCGTAACCGAAGGAGACATTCTCTATCAGATAGATTCTTCCGATGCCCAAAACTCAATAGAAAATGCGGATATTTCCTATCAACGCTCACAAATGGACTATGACAAAGCACAAAAAAACTACGAAGATTTAACGATAAAAGCTCCTTTTTCAGGAACTGTGCGGAACATCTATGTGAAAAAAGGTGATTTTATATCACAAGGAACGAAAATCGCTGATATATATGATGATTCGTCACTTATTCTCACAGTTCCTTTTAATGATGCAGATGCACAAAACATCATGCCGGGCCATAGTGCCACAGTGAGAATTTCATCAAACGGTGAGTTCTTAAACGGAACGGTAATTGGAATTGCTTCGTCAGGCTACGCTACTACAGGGAATATGATAGTGAGAACTGTTAAAATAGAGGTTCCGAATCCAGGAGCTTTGACGAACACAGAAACGGCAACAGCAGAGATTGGAAATGTTTCCGGTAGTAGCAAGGGAACCTTTGAATATGCATCATCCAAAACAATTACAGCAGAAGCATCCGGCGAAATTGATAATATTTATGTTTTAGAAGGTGCAAGAGTTTCATCAGGAACCGCTATTGTTCATATTGATTCTGAAACGGTGTCAGATAGCTTAACATCATCGTCCTTGTCTTTGCGTTCATCTGCATTGTCGCGTGAAAATGCATTGGATAAACTTGAGGACTACACAATTAAGGCACCTATATCAGGAACTGTTGTCACAAAAAACATAAAAGCAGGAGATAAACTCGACAATACAAATATGTCTACCGAAATGGCCGTAATTTACGATATGTCAAGTTTGGAATGTGAGCTTTCAGTTGACGAGCTTGATATCAAAAATGTGGAGGTAGGACAGAATGTTATAATCACATCCGATGCGGTCGAAGGCAACGTCTATCACGGCGAAGTGCAAAGTGTATCCATAAACGGAACAACATCAGGTGGAGTTACAACCTATCCTGTCACAATTGTGATCACTGATTTTGATGAGGATTTGCTCCCTGGAATGAATATAGATGTTGAAATTACGACTTCTCAGGCAAAAGATGTTCTTACGATACCGATTACTGCCGTAAGTCGTGGAAATATTGTTTATATCAAGGGCGAAAAAACGGAGGATACCGACAAGGCTCCTGAAGGATATAAAACTGTCAGAGTTGAAACAGGTGTTTATAACAACGAATACATAGAAATCAAATCGGGTTTAAAAGAGGGCGACATAGTCTATGCACCGCAAATACAAACTTTTCGTGAAGGATCTGCAATGGAAGAAATGATGGGTGGTATGAGAGGTATGCCTGGTGGCGGAGCTATGCCAGGCGGTGGAATGACCGGGGGTAATAGAATGCCGAGCGGTGGCGGAATGCCTGGTGGTATGCGCTAAAGGAGAAAAGTATGAATCAAAAACCCTTAGTAGAATTTCAAAATATATACAAAATTTATAAAATGGGTGACTCGGAGGTGCGAGCATTAGACGGAGTTTCTTTTTCTGTATTTGAAGGAGAATTTGTTGCTATCATCGGTCAGTCAGGCAGCGGTAAGTCGACCTGTATGAATATAATAGGATGCCTTGATGTTCCGACAGAAGGAACCTACCTGTTAAACGGGGAAGATGTTAGCAAATTAACTGATGATGAACAGTCGGAAATCAGGAATAAGACATTAGGTTTTATTTTCCAGCAATATAACCTCCTTCCTAAATTAAATATTTTAGAAAATGTGAAGCTTCCGCTTATGTATAAAGGATTGAAAGAATCTGAACAAACAGAACGTGCGATGGAGGCATTAAAGCGTGTGGGTATAGACAATAAATGCCATCATAAGCCATCACAATTATCAGGCGGTCAGCAGCAACGTGCATCCATAGCGAGGGCTTTGGCAGGGTCACCTTCAGTGATTTTAGCGGATGAGCCTACGGGAGCATTGGACTCTAAAACAAGTGCTGAAGTAATAGATTTTCTCATAAATTTAAATTCACTTGGAAATACCATAATTCTTATTACACACGACAACTCTATTGCGGCAAAAGCGAAACGTGTAATACGTATACATGACGGAAAAATCATATATGATGGCATTCCGTCAGAAGATTCTATCATACGTTCTACAGTACTTTCACAGGAGGATGGAACTATATGAAATTCACGAAAACGGTTCAACTTGCTTTTGGAAGTATAATGTCAAATAAGCTGCGTTCGCTTCTTACAATGCTCGGAATTATAATTGGTGTTGGTGCGGTAATAATTCTTGTCAGTATTATGGATGGTATTACAGGACAAGTAACGGATGCATTTGAAAGCTTTGGTATGAATAACATCACTGTTTCTATGACTTCCCGAGGCAGCACCCGTTATATTGAACCTGATGATATGTATGAAATCATTGATGAAAATCCCGAACTGTTTACATATTGCACACCAAACGTATCTCTGATGGGAAAGGTTAAGGCAAAAAACTCCGTCGATAGTGAATATGTTACTGTTACGGGTACCGACGAAACATATGATAAAATAAATCAGCTAGAGACTGGTCAGGGAAGATTTTTGCAATTTATAGACATTGAAAAACAGCTTAAGGTATGTGTTATAGGTACATATTACGAACAAGAGCTATTTGGCAAGGGCAAAGCTATTGGTAAAACTTTGAAAATTAATGGAGAGCCTTTTACCATTATAGGTGTTTTGGAGGAGAAGGCTGACTCTTCTAAAAATTCTTCTGACCAGTGTATTTATATACCATACACAATCGCTTCCAAAATGTCGCAGAACAGATTTATCTCTTCATATACCGTTGCACTTACCGATGCAAACAAATTGGAAGAGGCAAAAGCAATTTTGGAGCAAAGGCTTACTAAAATTCTCGGAAGCAGTGATTTTTATAGCATCATTGCTACAAAGGAAATACTGGAGGAACTTAATAAGATTATAGGCACAATGAAAGCGTCTCTTGTTTGCATAGCAGGAATTTCTCTTTTGGTTGGCGGTATCGGTATTATGAATATTATGCTTGTTACCGTAACTGAGCGAACCAAAGAAATAGGCATAAGAAAATCTTTGGGTGCCAAAAAGAAAAATATTCTTTCTCAGTTTGTGGTGGAGGCCGCTACTATCAGCGGTGTAGGAGGAATATTGGGGATCTTGTTTGGTGCAGTAGTATCGTTTGTGGCAGGAAAACTTTTAGGTATAACCATTGTTCCGTCTTTGTTTGCGGTAGTGCTTGCATTTTCGGTATCTGTGGCTATTGGTATAATCTTTGGATTCCTGCCTGCAAAAAATGCGGCAAACCTGAATCCTATTGACGCACTACGATTTGAATAAATGTTGAAAGGAGAATTTGTCAATGAAAAGAATATTGACATTACTTATTACAATTTTGATAACATTTTCAACAATGGAAGCAGGCGTGTTGGCAGCATCAAGCTACGAAGCTGAACTTTTATCGGATCTATCTATTATGCAAGGTGATCAAAATGGTAATATGAGATACGAAGATAAGGTTTCACGTGCAGAATGTGCGAAAATTGTCGTTGCTGCATCCAAATACCGTGATTCTGTAGATATGACCAGCAAGAGTTCGCCTTTTAAAGACGTAACCTATGACCACTGGTCAGCACCTTTTGTTACGGTAGGTGTTAAAAATGGTCTTTTCAAAGGGTATCTTGATGCAACCTTCCGACCTTCAAATACAGTTATATATGAAGAAGCAATCGCAATGTTTTTGCGAGTGTTGGATTACACAGAAGAAGATATTGGCGATAACTGGCCTTATGACCAGATTGATTTGGCGAAAAAAATCGGTATGACGGATGGCGTAAACAAGTCAAAGGGACAGGAGCTTACACGCCGGGATATTTCGAAAATGATTTACAATACGTTAAATTCAAATGCAAATGGCTCTCAGGAAAAGTATTTGAATTCGTTTAACAGAACGATTGGACCAATAACAGTTACTTCATCAAATTGGTACGAAGAACTTGGAGCGGATTCATCTGTCAGAGTTATACGAGATGGTGTTGAATCATCAGTTTCTGCAGTCAGCACAAATGATATAGCGTATTATATGGTGGAATATAACAAAGCTTTTGTATATTCAAAAAAGGTTACCGGTATTTATGAGAATGCATCACCAAATAAGGATGCACCGACTTCTGTAACAGTATCGGGTGTTACTTATAATATTGAAGGCGATGACGCATATTCAAAACTCTCATCAAGAGGAAATCTTAATTACGGTGATACGGTTACGCTATTGTTGGGAAAATCAGGAGATGTTGCAGGCGTGGCTACTAAGCTGTCTGATGACAAGAAAGTGATTGGATTTTTATCTGCTGTAGGAACTAAAGACACTATTGTATCAGGAAAGACAGTGGCTAAGCCTTATGTCAGCGTTGTTATTCCAAGTGGTGAGGTTTGCGAATATATTACAGATAAAAATTATGAAGATTACCGAAATAGCGTTGTTACAGTAAAATTGGTTGATGGAATAGCAGCTATCAGTTTAATTACACAGAATCACGACATATCCGGCAAAGTGGCGTGGGATTCAGGTATTGGAACGTTAGGGAAACACATTCTTGCATCTGATGTTAAAATTATTGAAACCTCAACTACAGAATCTTATGAAACCGCAACAGTGGCATCTGTTTATCCTCAAAGATTGAACGGGCTGAGTATATACGAAGATGACATTTTATATGTATCAAAAAATTCTGTCGGAAATATTGATGAATTGATATTGCGAGATGCAACTGGCGATACACACACCTATGGTGTGATAACATATGCTAAAAATATCAGCGATGACAGACAATTATCTGGAAATTACGAATACATAGTAGATGGAACGGCAGGAACATTAAACACTCAAAACAGAACCTTCAGCGTATCCAGAGGACAGGCGGTCAGAATTAAAGGTGATGGCAGAGAAGTGACTTCTATGACACCTTTAACATTGATAAAATCAAATAAAATTACCGATATAACCGGATCTACTATTACGGTAGGAAACGATACATATATAATGTCTGACAAAGTGCAGATATACTTTAAAAGCACATATCCTTCTGCGTATAGTATGATAACCATTGAAGAACTGGAAGAATTAGCAGACGAATATAAGGCGTATGTTTATGCAGACAAAACCTATTCGGTTGGCGGAAGAGTAAGGGTTATTATTTTGCAAACAAACTAAAGTATAAAGTATCATTTCTTTTGTATAGAAAAATAACCCACAAACACAAACTGCCGTAAACCCGCATAGTAGCAAGGTTTACGGCGTTTTCCTTAAATTACTAATTTCGGTGAAGCGCTTGATAAGCTTCAGGAAAAGCTAAAGTGTAAGCCTGTTAAAGGAACAGGCATTAAAAAGTGGTAATGAAAAAGAGGCAGAA
>JAZOVJ010000043.1:0-23976 GCA_045658645.1 Clostridia bacterium
ATAATAAACTTAAAACAAAAGGAGAAAACATCAAATGAGTAAATTTTACTTAAAGCCGAAGTTATTTTCGGTGATGAAAAGCTATTCGAAGGAGCAGTTAATAAAGGACGTGATTGCAGGAATAATCGTGGCAATTATTGCTTTGCCTTTATCAATTGCATTGGCGTTGGCATCAGGGGTTGAGCCGGCTTGCGGTGTGTATACTGCGATTGCTGCGGGATTTGTGGTATCATTTTTAGGCGGAAGCAGAATACAGATAGCAGGGCCAACTGCCGCATTTGCAACGATTGTTGCAGGAATTGTTGCATCACAGGGAATGGACGGGCTATTCCTTGCCACAGTAATTGCGGGTATAATGCTGATATTAATGGGTGTTTTTAAACTTGGAAGTCTTATCAAGTTTATTCCATACACTATAACAACAGGCTTCACATCAGGTATCGCAGTTACAATTTTAATCGGTCAGCTAAAGGACTTTTTCGGTCTTACATATGCTGACGGAGTAAAGCCGATAGAAGCAATCGAAAAGCTTGAAGCAAACTTTGAAGCAATTTCAACTTTCAGTCCTGCCGCACTTTTGGTAGGTGCTGTGTGTCTTGCAATTCTGATTATTTATCCAAAATTTGAGAAGCGTGTGCCACCGTCACTGATTGCGGTATTTGCCGGAGTTTTAATGGTGAAATTCATACCTGGTCTTGATGAGGGTGTATTCACAATCGGTGAGCTTTACACAATCCCGGCAGGGTTTCCAAAGGTAGACTTTGGTGCAATGGATTTCTCACTTGCGAAAATAAGTGCAGTTTTGCCTGATGCGTTCACAATCGCAATTTTAGCGGCGATAGAGTCACTTCTGTCCTGCGTTGTTGCGGACAGTATGGTAAACTCACGCCACAACTCAAATGCAGAACTTGTGGCACAGGGTGCGGGTAATATCGCATCTGTTTTCTTTGGCGGAATTCCGGCAACCGGAGCAATAGCAAGAACTGCGGCGAATGCAAATAACGGTGGCAGAACACCGGTTTCAGGAATGGTTCATTCCGTAGTGCTGTTGTTGGTGCTTTTATTCTTGATGCCATACGCAGGACTTATCCCAATGCCGACAATTGCGGCAATTCTGTTTATGGTAGCCTACAATATGAGTGAGTGGAAGAAGTTTGTGTCAGTTGTTAAAACAGCGCCAAAGAGCGATACAATCGTTATGGTAACAACCTTTGCACTTACAGTAATATTTGACCTTGTTATTGCAATCGAAGTGGGAATGATTCTGGCTGCGATGCTGTTTATGAAGAGAATGAGCGAAGAAACTGTAGTTTCTGACTGGAAATACGTAACCGAAGATACCGAAGATGATGATAAGGACCTTATGGACGTACCAAAGCACGTGAGAGTATATGAAATTTCAGGACCGTTGTTCTTCGGTGCGGCAGATAAGATTTTGGATATCAAGTTCAAGGAATATACAAAGTGCCTTGTACTTCGTATGAGAGCCGTTCCTGCTATTGATGCAACGGCTATGAACTCACTTTGCGAGCTTTATAAAAAGTGTGAGAAAAACGGCATAAGCATTGTGCTTTCACACGTGGCAGACCAACCGTTGTCCGTAATGAAGAAAAACGGATTTTATGATAAGGTTGGAGCGGACAAATTCTGCCCGAATATCCACGCTGCCATTGAAAAGGCAAACAGTTTAGCTGAATAAAATAAAATCCACAGCAATAGCTGTGGATTTTTTAGTCATTTCTCACTTTTATAACATATTCAATTCCCCAATCAAAAGAATTGGTTTCCATATCCGCATTAACGCCGCCGTCACGCATAATTTCAAGAGCTTTTTTAATAGTGTTTGTAAAAACTCTCACGTCCTGAAAACTTTTGAATTTGAGCTTCTGGTTGGGTGTTGTGGCAGGCTTTAACATCTTTCTTATAAGGTCTTCCGCTTCGGAAACATTCAAGTTTTTCTCGTTTATGGTACGAACTGCGGATAGTTGGGCTTCCTCGTTTGTCAGGTGAAGAAGCGCCCTTGCGTGTCGCTCGGAAAGTGAATATTCCAATATAAGCCTGCGTGTTCTTGGATAAAGCCGTAACAGTCTTAACTTGTTAGCAATATTAGACTGCGATTTTCCTAACTTTTTTGCGATTTCCTCCTGTGTCATACCTTGCGTTTTGATCAGGCTTTGGTAACTTTCTGCAACTTCAAAAAAGGAAAGGTCATCGCGCTGCAGATTTTCAAGCAATGCAAGCAGGGCGGACTTTTTCTCGTCAACATTTAAAATTATTGCAGGAATTGAATCAAGACCTGCGTTTTGTGCGGCACGAAATCTGCGTTCGCCGGCAACAATTTCGTATCCGCCACGTACCTTTCGTACTGTAACAGGCTGTAGGATACCAAATTCCTCTATGGACTCAGTAAGCTCTTCAAGGCTTACTGTATCAAAAAACTTTCTCGGCTGTGCCGGATTTGGGAATATGGAGTGTATCGGAAGACTTACAACCTTCATTGATTCCTTTTCTTTTAACTTAAAAACCTGCATAACAATTATCCTTTCGTGTAAATAAAAATGGAAGGCCCGTAAGACGCCCTTAAAAATAAAATAAAATAAGTGGGAGTAGATGGCACATAATTGGGAGCTTATGCACATATACATAAAATGTCAAACAAGGGACGCCTTACGGTTTGTCATAACATATTTGCGATGGGAGTGAATCGCAAAGATTGTGTTATGATTTGTTTAAGCGCTAAAATAAGTGACATTTAGCAGCGCTTTAAGATAATTTTAGCATAGTTTTTGCTGATGTAAAGAAGATTCGTTCGTCAAAAAAAGCCGACTTTTTTAATTAGTCGGCTTTTTCTTCAAATTATAACAAGACCCGAGAGGATTTTTTGTTGCAATTCCGGGTTTTCTGGGATATTGCTGCGGAGTATGTCGCACCTTTTTTACAATAATTATCTTGTGGTCAAGGTCAGTTCCGGGGATTTTTGCGGAAAATACATCGGTAACCTCACCGCCGAGAATGTAAATTGCCTTTTTTGCACTGGTGAGTTCTTCGTCTGCAAGAGGACCTTTTAGTGCAAGGAAATATCCGCCAATTTTTAAAAACGGAAGACAAAGTTCTGATAAAACTGTCATATTGGCAACTGCACGTGAAACCACCGTATCATATTTTTCTCGGTGCATTCTTGCGCCGTCTTCGGCACGTGTATGGATATACTCGGCTTCGACTCCGATATCTTCGCCTACAGTTTTCAAAAAATTTATACGCTTTAAGAGTGAATCTAAAAGCGTAAGTTCAATTTCAGGCTTCATAATCTTAAGAACAAAACCGGGGAAACCTGCGCCTGTTCCAACGTCAATAACCTTTCCGTTAACAAATCCGGTTAAGAGTGCAGTTGCACTGTCCAGAAAGTGCTTTTCGGCAATACCTTTCTCATCGCAGATTGCGGTGAGGTTTATTTTTGTGTTCCAATCCACCAAAAGCTCAGAATAGCGGATAAGTTGCGAAATCTGTTTGTCGTCAGCAGGAATACTAAGCTCTGAGAAGCCTTTTTGTAAAATTTCTTTCATATTTCAAGTTCCTTAAATAAACATTTTTACCTAAACAATTATATTACAAAGCAGATAATATGTCAAACAAAAAGGAAAAAAACAAAATAAAACCTGTAAAATATTAAAAAAATGTAACTTTTAAAAAAAATATACAAAAAAACCTATACAATTTAAAAAAAATGTGCTATAATGTATAGGAATATTAGTTTATTCGTGGAGGAGTTTAAATATGATAAGTAAAGCATTTCAGGATATTGTTTCTCAGATGTCAGAGGTGTTCCAGAAAAAGTTTGGTATTGCGGATGCAACCGGACTTGTTTTGGCGTCAAACGGCCCTGAAATTTCAGAGGAACTTGCAAGAGAACTTATTGACTCATTAAGTGAAGAGAAGGTATTTGTTAGGGAAGGTTATACTATAAGACTTATTGAGGGAAGACCATATCCTGAGTATATTGTGTATGTTGAGGGTACTGATGAGGTTGCGCGCTATTGCTGTAATGCGGTGGCTGTTGCTGCAAATAACGTACGCCGTTATTATGATGAAAAGTATGACAAGACAATCTTTATGCAGAACATCATATTTGACAATATGCTTGCTTTTGACTTGCATCAGAAGGCGCTTGAGCTTCACGTAGATGTTGATATAGCAAGAGTTGTGTTCTATATTAAGGTACTTAAAAAGGGCGAAATCGGTATTTATGAGGTAATTCGTAATATGTTCCCTGATAAGGAAAAAGATTTTGTTATCAATATTGATTCAAACAATATTGTCCTTATAAAAGAACTGAAGGAAAAGCAGGACGCTCAGTACATTGACTCTCTTGCAAACCAGATTGTTGACAATGTTCACTCTGAAACTATGATGAGTGTTCTTTTGGGAGTCAGCACTGTTGCAGAAAACATTAACCAGTTGAACTCTGCATATAAAGAAGCGCAGATTGCTCTTGAAGTCGGTAAGGTTTTTGATGAGGAAAAATATATTCTTCATTATGACAACCTTGGAATAGGCAGACTTATTTATCAGCTTCCTATAAAGCTTTGCGAACTGTTCCTTCATGAAGTATTCAAAAAGGGAGATATTTCTTTGCTTGACTCAGAAACTATCCTTACAATTAATAAATTCTTTGAAAATGACCTTAATGTTTCTGAAACATCAAGACAGCTTTTTGTACACAGAAATACTTTGGTGTATAGACTTGAAAAAATCTATAAGCTGACAGGACTTGACCTAAGAAAGTTTGATCAGGCAATCGTATTTAAAGTTGCGATGATGGTTCATAAATACTTATCGTCAAACCCTATGAAGATATAGGCTAAATTGTGTGCGGTGTTTTTTGCCGCACCTTTTTGATTAAAAAACGGGAGAATTAAAATGATTGAATTTAGAAATGTTACCAAGCAGTATGATGATGCCGGCAACATTGCCCTTTCAAATGCAAGTTTTACAATTGAAAATGGTGAGTTTGTATTCTTGGTTGGCTCATCGGGTGCAGGAAAGACTACAATAACAAAACTTCTTATGCGTGAAACTAACGTATCAGAAGGCGAAATTTTTCTTGACGGAATCGATATAACAAAACTTCCTGAAAAGGAAATTCCATTCCTTCGCCGTAAAATGGGCGTTGTTTTTCAGGACTTCCGTCTTTTAGAGGACAGAACCGTATATGAAAACGTGGAATTTGCTATGCGGGTTGTTGGAGCAAACAGCCGTGAAATAAGAAAACGTGTTCCTGAAGTATTGAACGAGGTAGGACTTAACTATAAGGCGAAAATGTATCCAAGACAATTATCAGGTGGAGAACAGCAAAGAGTTGCCCTTGCAAGAGCCCTTGCTAACCATCCGCTTATTTTGCTTGCGGACGAGCCAACAGGAAACTTAAATCCAAAAACCGCTATGGAAATTATGGATATTTTAGATGAGATTAACCGTATGGGAACAACCATAATTATGGCAACCCATGCCAAAGATATTGTTGACGTTATGAAGAAGAGAGTTATCGAGGTTCAGGACGGCAACATTATCCGTGACGAAGTGGGAGGTGAATATCTTGAGTCTGTCGAAGCTTAAATACTCTTTCCGTGAAGCAAAGAAAAACGTCATAAGAAACGGTCTTATGAGCGTGGCATCTTTGTTCACAATTGCAAGCTGTCTTTTGATTCTTGGTGTTTTTACACTTTTATCACTTAACGTAAACAGCATAACAGAACAGATTAAAGACCAGTGCGAAATTCAGCTTTATATAAACACAGAGGCAACAGATGAACGAGTAGCACAGATTGCCGAGGAAATTAAAAGTGTTGAAAATGTAAAGGAAATAAGTCTTTTCACAAAAGAAGACACTTTGGCTTATGCAAAACAGGATATGTTTTCAGGAAACGAGGGAATGCTTGAAGGTTTTGATGAGGACAACCCTTTTTCCGATTCATATAAAATCGTACTTGACGATATTGAAAGAACTACCGAAACTGTTGCAGTGCTTGAAAAAATAGCGGATGTTGATAAGGTAGTAAACAAGCAGGACGTTGTAAACACAGTTGTGTCACTGTCGGGCGGCGTTAAGAAGTTCACAATCGCGATGATGATTGTTCTTTTGATGGTTGCAATCGTAATCATTTCAAACACAGTAAAGCTTACAGTGTTTAACAGAAGAAAAGAAATCAATATTATGAAATACATTGGCGCAACGGACAGATTTATAAGAATTCCATTTGTTTTAGAAGGACTTATAATCGGTTTTTCTGCCGCAGTAATTGCATTTTTATTGGTATTCTGGGGATATTTTGCGTTGGTAAGCTATATAGGTGATAAGCTTAATTTCGGAGTTGTTGAACTTATAGGGGCGGGCGAGGTTGCACCGATATTAGCTATCTTATTTGTGGTTTTCGGCAGCCTGATAGGTGTTGTAGGAAGTGCTATTTCTATGCGCAAGCACCTGCACGTTTAAGGAGGTACTATGAGAAAAAAAGTAATGGCCATGCTTTTGGCTTTTGTGACTTTTGCTTCAGTAACTTCAGGTGTTTATGCTGCAAAAAGTGTTTCTCAACTAAAAGAAGAGCTTTCACAGAACCAGAAAAATGCTGAAAAGACACAAAAAGAAATTAAAGCAAAGCAACAGGAACAAAACGAACATAAGAAAAAGAAAAATGCTATCGACCTTGAGATTGCAAGTCTTCAGGGCGATATTGATACAATACAGAACGTTATAGATGAAAAAGACGCCGAAATAGAGGCAAAAAATGCTGAAATTGAGGTGCTTGACGAATCCTTGAAAAAGACAGACAAGCAGCTTAAAAAAAGAATGAAGATTATGTACGAAAGTGGTACAACATCTTATCTTGAAATGATTTTTTCTGCAAAAGGCTTGTCAGACTTATTCACAAGACTTTCAATAATCGAGTCGATTGTAAAGCATGATAATAAAATAATTGAAGATTACCAGATGCAGATTGACCAGATTGCGGCGGCGAAAGAAGTTATTGAAACGGAAAAAAATGAACAGGTTGAAGCAAGGGAAATTCTTGAAGGAAAAAGAGGTCAGATTAAAGCGAAACAGCAGGAACAACAGAAACTTATAGACGCTCTTTCAAAGGATATAAACGAGCTTAAGAAACAGGAAGCCGAAATGGTGGCGGCAGAAAGACAAATTCAGGCGCAGATAAATGCGGCATTGGGTAAGTCGGACCAGAAGTCTGTCACTTATAATGGAAATGGTAAGTTTATTCTTCCGATAGCAAGCTATACAAGAATTTCTTCGCCGTTTGGGTATAGAATACATCCTATTACCGGAACAAGAAAGCTACATTCGGGAATTGACTATGCAGCACCTGGCGGAACAGCTATTTTTGCTGCAGAAGACGGAGTGGTGCTGACTTCCGGCTGGATAAACGGTTATGGCTACACAATAACCGTAAACCACGGTAGTGGCTATGTAACCCTTTACGCACACTGCAGTTCCCTTATAGCAACTGCAGGACAAAAGGTGACAAAGGGTCAGACTATCGCAAGAGTAGGCTCAACCGGAAACTCAACCGGAAACCACCTGCACTTTGAGGTTAAAGTTAACGGCGTGGCACAGAACCCGGCAAACTTTCTTTAATAATTAATAGGGGCGGCATAGGTCGCCCTTATAATATTGCAGGAAATTTTTGCATATAATAAACCACATAACATTTGGAGGGTTTTATGGAAAATAAGAGAAGCAAGATATTTACCATAATAATAACAGCACTTATAACCTTTTTTCTCACAACTACTGCAAGCAGTTTTATTACAGGCTTAATGCAGGGCGAATCTATTGAAAAGATAACTGTCGTAAAAGAAATGTTATCAGAATACTCGCTTTTTGATGTAGACGATGAAAAAGTTGCGGATTATGCGGCGATGGCAATGGCGGCATCGGTGGAGGATCCGTATACCGCCTATTTCCCGAAAGATGAATTCAGTGCATATAAGGACAACATAATGTCCAGTTATGTAGGAATGGGCGCTATGCTTGGTGCTGATATGGAGAAGGATGAAATAACCATAGTGTCAACGGTAGAGGGCGGACCCGCACATAAATCGGGACTTAAAGGTGGCGACAGAATTATAGCCATAGATGGCAAAAACTATAGTGCGGCACAATTATCTGAAGCCTCTATGTACGTAAAAAACGGCGATGAGGGAACAACCTTTGTTCTTTTAATGGAGCGTGAGGGGAAAGGTAGGTTTGAAGTTAGCGTTACCCGTGAAAAGATAACGAAAAAGAGCGTTGAATCAAAAATGCTTGAGAACGATATTGGTTATATCAAGATAACGGGCTTTGAGAGTAAAATAGAGCGTACCGAGAAGGATACTTATGATGAGTTTGTAGAGAATCTTCTTGCACTAAAAAGTGCGGGGATGGATAAAATGATAATTGACCTTCGTGATAATCCCGGCGGAGATTTAAGGGTGGTATGCAATATTGCAGACGCACTTTTACCAAAGGGTGTAATAACATATACAGAGGACAAATACGGCAAACAGGAATTTATCTATTCCGACAAAGAGGAGCTTAATATACCGATTGCAATTTTGGTAAATGGCGGAAGTGCGTCAGCATCGGAAGTTCTTACGGGAGCTTTAAAAGACCATAAAAAAGCGACTGTCATCGGTACTAAAACCTACGGAAAGGGAATAGTTCAGGGTGTATTCCCGTTCTCAGACGGCTCAGGTATGTCGATTACAACCGCAAGATATTTCACTCCAAACGGAGAATGTATTCATAAGATAGGCATAGAGCCTGATATTACTGTGGAACTTGACTCTAAAAAGGCACTTTCTGAGCTTACCGTAAAGGAAGATAAACAACTACAAAAAGCGATTGAGGTTTTAAAATAATTATTTCCTGTTTAAAAGGAATACCGAGAAAAGAACTAATGCTATGCCCATAGCAGCAACGACTGTCAGGGTTTCGTTAAATACCAAAATCCCTGCAACCGAGGCAACTACTGCCTCGAATGTTGCCATAACGGCGGCTTTACCCGGCTCAGTGTTTTTAAGACCTTGAGTATATAGAATATATGGGAAAAATGCACTTATGTACGCAAAAATAATTGCAAGTAAAAGTGTGTTTGGGTTCTCTGTGCTGACTTCATAAATTTTAGGGAAGTCTACCAAAAACATACTGGCTAAAGCGGCAAAGAAAAATGTATAAACCGTAACTGTTGCCGAAGAATATTTTTTAAGCGCAACACGTCCGAAAATACTATACAGTGCATAGCAAAAACCGGAAGATAAACCGGTAAAAATAATATACGGCGATATGTTTGTATTTTTATCGGTACCGCAAATCATAACACAACCGATAGCGGCTGTCATTAAAGCTAAAAGCTTGGCAGCCGTTATTTTTTCACGGAAAAATATAGCCGCCATTACCATAACAAAAAACGGCGATGTGTATAGAAGCATTGCGGCAAGCGACATTGATGCGTTTTGTATGGTATAGAAATAACAAAAGCCGAACAAGGCAAAGCTGAAAATGCCTGTGCCTATAAAATACCAAATATCACGAATAGCAATCTTCAGTTTACTTTTATCGGTAATGAAAAGGTACACAAAAAGTGTCAGGCAGGTTATGACGCTTCTGAAAAAAAGAAGTTGCATATTGTCAAGCCCCGAAGCATTCAGGGTTCTTACAAAAATCCCTGTAAGCCCCCACAAAAATGCGGCGGATAATATTAAAATGGAAGGTAGTTTTCTTTTCATATATTTTCTCCCGGTATTTTAAAAGAAGATATGGCTTTGAGTTTGTCAGAAAGCCCTGTATATCTCTTTTTCTCGTCATTGTTTTCTATCATAGTTTTTATTGAATCTTTGCTTCCTACCAAAACCACGATAGTTTTTGCTCGGGTTACGGCGGTGTAAAGTAAATTGCGGCACATCAGCATTGGCGCAAAACGGCATACCGGCATAATGATAATAGGGAACTCGCTGCCCTGACTTTTATGGACGGTAACTGCATAGGCAAGGTCTAATTTGTCAAGGTCAGAAAATGTATATTCGCATTCACGCTCATCATCAAAAATGACAGTCATAACCCTGTCCTTTACCGAAATACTTTCGATAATACCCATATCGCCGTTAAAAATACCGCTTCCCGTTTCGCCTGTTGGCTTTGTCCAGATTATATCATAGTCATTCTTTATCTGCATAACCTTGTCGCCAACCCTGAAAAGCGTGTTTCCATACGCATATTCCTGCTTTAGTATACTTGGAGGATTAAGCGCAAGCTGAAGCTCCTGATTAAGATTGATGGTACCCGCCACGCTTTTTTTAGACGGTGAAAGCACCTGAATTGATGTTATAGGATTAACAGAATAACTTGCAGGAAGTCTGTTTTTATAAAGGTCAATAATCGTACGGCAAACTGATTCGCCACCTGGACGTGAAAGAAAGAAAAAGTCTTTGTCGTGGGATGTAATATCCGGCATTTCGCCACAATTGATTTTGTGGGCATTCATAACTATAAGGCTTTCCTGTGCCTGACGGAAAATTCGTGACAGGTGAATAACAGGAACAATGTCAGCATCAATGATATCACGAAGCACATTTCCCGGACCTACTGACGGAAGCTGGTCTGCATCTCCTGAGAAAATAACACGTGCGCCACGTTTTACTGCACGCAGGAAAGCGTACATAAGCTGAATATCCACCATACTTACCTCGTCCATAATGATTACGTCAAAGGGAAGAGGGTTTGATTCATTATACAAAAAATGCTGAATATCCGAGTCATCACCGGGCTTTACGCATAAAAGTCTGTGAATGGTTTTTGCTTCAAGACCCGTAACCTGACTCATTCTTTTTGCAGCACGCCCGGTAGGTGCAGTAAGTGCGATTGATAATTGCATTTCTGAAAGTGCTTTTATGATTGTGTTTATTGTAGTGGTTTTGCCTGTTCCGGGACCGCCTGTTATAACAACGCATCCGCTTTTTAAAGATGCTAAAACTGCTTCCTTTTGCATATCGTCAAGAAAAATTCCGGAGTTTTTCTCGGCACTTTCTATAATAGGCTTAACTTCCTCTTCTGTAAGACTGATGGCAGGCGGATATGACGATAAAGAAGCAATTCGTCTTGCAACATACTGTTCTGCCTGATAGAACACATCAAGGTAGCATACTTCCTCTTTGTCCACAATATCGGTGTATAGCGTATGCTCAAGCTCAAGCGCTGTAATTCCGTTTTCTATTTCTTCACAAGTTACCGAAAGTGTTATTTCGGCATTGGAAATAAGCATATTTTTCGGGACAAAAGTATGCCCTTGTGAATATGCAAGAGTGCTTAAAATATATTTAATCCCCGCTTTGATACGCATAGGTGAATTTTTGGCAACGCCTCGCAGCATAGCAATATTATCTGCGGTTTTGAAGGAAATTCCGTCAACCCTGTCGGATAAAATGTAGGGATTTTCCTGAATTTGCAAAATTGCACCCGAACCAAGCTCTTTATGAACTTTAAAGGCAAGGTTGGTTGAGATCCCGTATTGTTGGCAGAACATCAAAATGCTTTGAACAGACTGAAGTTCAAGGTAGGACTGACCGATTTTCTCTGCTCTTTCTTTGGAAATGCCTTTAATTTCGCTTAAACGCATAGGTTCAGTCAGCAGGATATTCAAAGAATCTGCACCGAATTTTTCAACAATCTTCTCTGCAGTTTTTTTGCGTATTCCGTATATAACGCCGGAGGACAGGTAGTCTAAAATGGACTCTTCATCAGTTGGGAGAATTGTTTCGTAATAGGAAACACGAAACTGTTCACCGTAGTCAGGATGATTTGCAAAAATTCCGGTTGCAGATATATTTTCGCCTTCTGAAATGTATGGCATATAACCCGTTGCAGTAACAAGCCCGTCACTTACCGAGTCAATTTCGCATACAGTGTATCCATTTTCGGCATTCTGGTAAATAATATCATAAACCTTACCGGAAATTGTAATATTCTCGTCCACTAAAACCACCTCCTTATAGTCTCATACATAAGATAATTATAGCATATTTTAATGTTGACTACAATCCTTTTTAGTGATATAATTTATGTGTATTGTTTTTTATATAAAATCTGTAAATGTGGAGGTATATGAGCGTGAAAATTATTGATTTGCATAATCACACAAATTTCAGCTATGACGGAATTTCCGGCATTAATTCACTTGTTGAAAATGCCGTAAGAAACGGCGTAGACGTTCTTGGAATTACCGACCACGAATTCAGTATAGGAGACAGAATTGAAGAGTATATAAATGCGGTAAATAGTGCAAAAGAAAAGTACAGTGGAAAAATAACCTTACTTTTGGGGCTTGAAATAGGAACAAGGCCGTACCCTGAAAAATTTAATCCGGAAATAACAAAGAAGCTTGATTATTGTCTGTTTGAAAGCCTTGACGATTGCCGTGCTATGAATTTGGATGAGTTTTTGGCTTGGCGAAAGCATTTTCATTGTCCGCAAGGTCTTGCCCATACCGATATTTTTAAGCTTGAAAGAATGTATGATGCTGACATTTTAAACATATTAAAAAGGGAAAATATATTCTGGGAAATAAACTTTTCGGGTAATTATAACTATTATTTCGATTTGATTTCAAACCGTGAAAAACAGGAAACGGTTTCAAAAAGCGGTATTGCCTTAAGCGTGGGTTCAGACACTCACTGGGTAGGCGATTTTGATAAAAAGCGTCTTGTTCAGACCAACGAATTTTTAAGAAGCCTTAAAAATCCACTGGCTTTGGGAATTCGTGATTATGGGATAGGAAGGTATTAAAAATGAAAATTGTAGCAGCAACAACCAACAAGGGAAAAATAAGAGAATTTCAGGAAATCCTTGGCGAACTTGGGCACGAAGTTGTATCAATGCACGATGAGGGAATTGACGTAGAAGTTGAAGAAACAGGCAGCACATTCTCTGAAAATGCTTTGATTAAGGCACGTGCAGTTGCCCTTTTGTGTGACTCGCCTGTAATCGCTGATGATTCAGGACTTTGCGTTGACGCTATGGACGGTGCACCCGGAATATATTCTGCACGTTTTGCGGGCGATGATGCCACTGACTATGACAGAAACGTAAAGCTTTTAGAAACATTAGAGGGTGAGGAAAACCGCAAGGCACGGTATGTTGCGGCTATTGCCTATATTTCACCGGAGGGTACAGAAATCACAACCGAGGGAATAATTGAGGGCGAAATCTTAACAGAGGAGCACGGAACAGGCGGTTTCGGATATGACCCGCTGTTCTGGTGCACAGAGATTAAAAAGTGCTTCGGAGAGGCAACACCTGATGAAAAAAATGCAGTGAGCCACAGAGGCCGTGCATTAAAAAAATTATGCGACATACTTAAGGAGGGGAGATAAATGGATATTTATTGCGAGTGTTTGGTAAAGAGAAAAAAACAAAAGGTTGACTATATATTAGAGGCAGTTTTTATCGTTGTAGCAATATACTTTTCCTTTATAACCTTTGCTATGATGCAATTCTTTAAGGGGTTAACGCTTTTGGTGATTGCGGCAATCTGGTACGGCATAATTTACCTTATCAGAAGAAAAGACATTGAATATGAATATATTTTAACTAACAATACTTTGGATTTAGACAGGATTTTTGCTAAAAAATCAAGAAAAAGAATTACAAGTATAGATATAGCAAATGTTGACTATATAAGACCTGTCGAAGAGCAGGACTACGAGAAAAATCCTGAACTTTTTGACCACTACATTTGTGAATGCAAGGAATCGAAAAATACCTATGTAATGGTATTTGCAAGGGAAGCAAAGGTTCACAGGGTTTTCTTCACTCCAAACGATAAAATGAAGAAAAACTTAAAAAAACTAAACCCATCACGAGTAACAATAGAAGTGGATGAGGGAGAAGAATGATTTTCGGTATAGGTTGCGATATAATCGAGATAGAAAGAATTGCAAACTGCGATAAGCGTTTTTTGGAAAAGTATTTTACAATAAAAGAGCAGGAACTTTTTGAAAAAAGGAAACAGGTGCAGACGATAGCAGCAAACTTTGCGGCAAAAGAGGCTTTTTCAAAGGCTTTAGGAACGGGAGTCAGAGGCTTTTCTTTGGTTGATGTAGAGGTTTTACGTGACGATGCGGGGAAACCATATATAAATCTTTATGGAAAAGCAAAGGAGCTTTGCAAAAATTCAGGAATTGGCGAAATTTTTGTAACCTTGTCCCATTCAAAAGAGCTTGCAATGGCGTATGTGGTACTTGAAAAGGAGTAATTTATGAAGGTTTGCACAGCCGGAGAAATGCGCAAAATTGATGCCATTTCCATTGAACAGTTTAATATTCCCGGTATTGTACTTATGGAAAATGCCGCAAGTGCCGTAACCCGTGAGATTGAAGACTTTGATAGCTTTACTGTTGTTGTGGGAAAAGGAAACAACGGCGGAGATGGACTTGCTATTGCCCGCCGGCTTATAAACCTTGGTAAAAAGGTAGATATATACCTTGTTTTTAATGACGAATTTTCGGGGGATGCTGAAATTAACCGTGAAATTTTGCGGAGTATGAACATTCCGGTAAAGACCTGTGCTGATACCATTGAGCTGACAACAGCTATAAAAACATCAGATTGCATAGTTGATGCAATCTTCGGTACGGGAATTAAGGGTGATGTATCGGTAATTGCGAAAGATGTTATTGAAATCATAAATAAACATTCAAAATATACCCTCTCAGTTGATGTGCCGTCAGGTATAAATTCAGACACGGGCGAGGTTTCAACCCCTTGTATAAAGGCGGATAAAACCGTAACCTTTGCGGCATATAAAAGGGGAATGCTTTTATATCCTGCAGCTGATTATACAGGCGAAGTTATCGTGGCAGATATTCAGATTCCTGAAAAAGCATTTGATGCTTTGGGAATAAAGGTTAACACCACTGATGAGAAATTTGTGAAAAGGACTATGCCGAAGCGGAAAAATAATTCCCATAAAGGCGATTACGGAAAAATACTCGTAATCGGCGGAAAGGTGGGAATGGGCGGAGCAGTTTTGTTATCGTCACTTGCGAGCCTGAAAATGGGAGCGGGACTTGTCACTGTCTGTATACCGAAAGATTTGGCAGGATATATAGGCGAGCTTCCGTATGAAGTGATGACAATGCCGATGGATTTTTCTTGTGATGCAGATAAAATTGCTGAGATAGTAAATAACTATGACGTGGTTTTGTTTGGAAACGGTATTGGCAGAGAAGAGTATGTATTTGCACTTTTAGAAAAAATCCTTGATAAAATTGAAGTGCCGATGGTTATTGACGCAGACGGGCTTTTTGCACTGTCAAAATTCCCACAAAAAATTTCGGGAAGGAAAGCTATCTTGACCCCGCATTCAATGGAAATGGCACGGCTTTTGGGTGTAGATTTAAAGACTGTTGAAAAAAATCGGTTTGAACTTTCAAAAGAATTTGCAGAAAAATATAACGTGACACTTGTTTTAAAGGGAAAACATAGTATAATAACGGCACCTGATGGTCGCCAGAATGTAAATATGACCGGAAACAGTGGGATGGCAACTGCAGGCAGCGGAGACGTCCTTGCAGGAATGACGGCGTCACTTCTTGCAATATGTGAATCGTATGATGCGGCAACGCTGGCAGTTCATTTCCACGGAAAAGCTGGGGACTTTGCAAGGGATAACCTATGCGAAGCATCAGTTATGGCAGGGGACATAATAGAAGGCTTACCCCATATATTACCTGTGGAAAACACAAACTAAATGTGATAAAATAAGGAAGTAGAGTAATGGAAAGAACATGGGCTGAAATCAATCTTGATACGCTTAAATCAAATATAGAAAACATTCGCAAAATAACCAATCCCGATGCGAAAATAATGGCGGTGGTAAAAGCGGACGCCTACGGACACGGCTATCTTGAATGTTGTCGCACGCTTTTAGACGGGGGTGCAGACAGCTTTGCTGTTGCAACAGTTTCGGAGGCAAAGCAGTTAAGACGACACGGAATAGAAGTGCCTATTTTGATTTTGGGCGTAACATTTCCTGAGGATGCCGAAGAGATTGTTAAAAACGAAATAATGGCTACCGTCTGCAGTGTTGACTATGCAAAATGTTTGTCAGAAGCTGCCAAGAAGCTGCAAAAAAACGTTAAAATTCATATTAAGACAGATACTGGAATGTCCCGTCTTGGATTTTTAGCAGGCGATAATGAAGAAAAAACGGTAGAAGAGATTTTAGAAATATCAAGACTTCCTTTTATAGAAATTGACGGACTTTTCTCGCATTTTGCTTGCGCAGACGAGAAAAACCGTGAGTACACTGACCTTCAGTTTGCAAGATTTACAAGTCTTATTAATAAATTAGAAGAAAATGGACTTAAAATTCCGTGCAAACATATAGCAAACAGTGCAGCAATTATGATGTATCCTGAAACACATCTTGATATGGTAAGAGCAGGGGTTGTTTTATACGGATATTATCCGTCAGAAGATGTCGACAGAAACAGACTGTCCTTAAAACCTGTTATGACATTAAAATCACGTATAACACACATTAAAGAAGTGGAAGACGGAGTTGGTGTCAGCTACGGAAAAACGTACATAACCGACAAAAAAACAAGGATAGCAACTATTCCTGTCGGTTATGCAGACGGATACGCAAGATGCCTTTCACAGAAGGCAAAAATAGAAGTGGATGGACAGCTTTGTAATATTATAGGCAGAATTTGTATGGACCAATGTATGATTGACGTCACAAATGTAAATAATATAAATGTTGGTGACGAAGTAATACTGTTTGGAGACGAACAAATTTCGGCGGATGATATAGCAGAGATGATGGATACAATTAATTATGAGGTTTTGTGTCTGGTATCAAAGCGAATTCCGCGCATCTATAAAGAGAAAGGAAGGGAAGTTACTGCACTTAATTATCTGGATAAAATCTGATGAACTAAAATAGGGGGCCTGATTGCTTTGTCACAACTAAAAAAGGTCACGTCCGGTCTTACTTTGAAAAAAGAAAAGTGCCAGTCCTTTAAAAAGGTATACAACCGGTTTTTAAGGGATAAATCACTAAAGCAAGGCTATGAGGAAATGGCTTCTTTAAACCTAACGTTAGCCCAAATGTGTTTTGACGCTGATAACGAAGCGTTATATGTATGTGAGGAAAAACTGACGGAGTGTGAATAACGGTGATTGTAAAACGAGGAGATATATACTATGCCGACTTAAGCCCTGTTATTGGGAGCGAGCAAGGCGGTATAAGGCCTGTTTTGATAATCCAAAATGATGTTGGTAACAAATATAGCCCAACTGTTATTGCTGCGGCAATAACATCACAGATAAATAAGGCTAAAATGCCTACACATATTGAATTATCGGCTTCTGAGTACGGACTTTATAAGGATTCGGTAATACTGTTGGAGCAAATCAGAACCATAGACAAAAAGCGCCTGAGAGAAAAGGTAGCACACTTGGATAAAAAGCTTATGAAAACGGTTGATGAAGCGCTTTCAATAAGCTTCGGAATTGAAAATATTTAGCCTTTTAAGTGTAGAGAAGATTTAGGAGGTTATTATGTATAAAAATCGATGTAGCGTATACGCTACATAAATTTAAAGCCGACACGGTTGATATGAACCCCAAAAGTTAGACACTTTTGGGGTTCACTTTAGTCAGTGTCGGCTTTTTTAACACCAAAAAGATTATTTTTTTTGGTGAAAACTATTGATTTTTGTATGAAAATGCAATAAAATAGAAGTGTTTACACTATAAAGAATTGGGGGTAGATAAATGCAGAATATCATTAGTATGAAGGACGTAAATATAGCCTTCGATGGAGAAACAATTTTAAACAATATTAGCCTTGATATTAAGGATAAGGAGTTTGTGACTCTTTTGGGCCCGTCAGGTTGCGGAAAGACTACAACTCTTCGTATAATAGGTGGCTTTATTACACCCGACAGCGGAACAGTAAGCTTTGAAGGTAAGGATATAAAACACGTACCGCCGTACAGACGAAACGTAAACACTGTTTTTCAGCGCTATGCTTTGTTCCCGCACCTTAATGTCTATGACAATATTGCCTTTGGTTTAAGGGTAAAAAAGATGCCTGAAAAAGAAATTCAGGGACGGGTTGCTGAAATGCTTGAACTTGTAAACCTTCGTGGTTTTGAAAAGAGAAGCGTAAACCGTTTATCAGGCGGTCAGCAACAGAGAGTTGCAATCGCAAGAGCTCTTGTAAACAGACCGAAGGTGCTTTTACTTGACGAGCCTTTGGGTGCTTTGGACCTGAAGCTTCGAAAAGAAATGCAGACGGAACTTAAAAGAATTCAACAGCAACTTGAAATTACCTTTATCTATGTCACTCACGACCAGGAAGAAGCATTAACAATGAGTGATACTGTAGTAGTAATGAATAAAGGAGATATCCAGCAGATTGGAACTCCTGTTGATATATATAATGAACCTGTAAATGCCTTTGTTGCAGATTTTATCGGTGAAAGTAATATTTTAGACGGTATTATGCGCCGGGATCTTTTGGTTGAAATCTGCGGTAAGGAATTTGAATGCGTTGATAAGGGCTTTGGCGAGAATAAGCCTGTTGATGTTGTGATACGCCCTGAAGACGTAAAGCTTATCCCTGCAGAAGATGCAAAGATTACAGGGATTGTAGAGTCTGTAACATTTAAAGGCGTGCACTATGAAATGGTAGTTGAGGCATATGACTTCTCATGGCTTGTGCATTCCACAAAGGCAGCAGAGCTTGGGGAAGCTGTAGGAATTTCATTCGACCCGTATGATATACACATTATGAACAAGATGAAGAAAGAAGATTAACACTTGTGTATATTAAATTGCGGAAAGGATGATGAAAATGAAAAAAACCTTAATCTCATCTCCATACCTTGTATGGATGGTGGTTTTTATAGTGGTACCGCTTGCTATGGTGGCGTACTTTGCTTTCACTGACCCGAGCGGAAATTTCACACTTGACTATATTGCAGAGGTAGGGCAGTACACAAATATATTTGTACGCTCTATCTGGCTTGCGGCTATTGCTACCGTAATCTGCCTTGTGATAGCGTATCCCGTTGCATATATTTTATCTACAATGGACAAGCGTCACCAGGGCACAATGCTTATGATAGTAATGCTGCCTATGTGGATGAATTTCCTTTTAAGAACTTATGCGTGGATGACGCTTTTGGGGAATAACGGAATAATAAATACAGTTTTGGGTTATATAGGACTTGGACCTTATAAAATGCTGAATACACAGGGGGCAGTTGTACTGGGAATGGTATATAATTATCTTCCGTATATGATTTTGCCGCTTTATTCAGTTATGGTTAAGATTGATAAGAGCCTTTATGAAGCAGCACGTGATTTGGGGTGCAACAGTAAAGGTATCCTTTTTAAAGTGGTATTGCCTTTGAGTCTTCCGGGCGTAATGTCCGGAATTACTATGGTATTTGTTCCGGCTATCAGTACCTTTATTATTTCAAGAATGCTTGGTGGCGGAAGTAATTTACTTATCGGCGACCTTATCGAGATGCAGTTTTTAGGAAACTCCTATAACCCTAATCTTGGTGCAGGAATATCCCTTGTCCTTATGGTTATTGTTCTGCTCATTATGACTATAATGAACCAGTTTGACGCAGGCGATGACGATAAGGTGCTGATGTAGGGAGGGACTTTAAATGAAAAAGATTTCAAAGATATATATGTCGCTCCTTTTAATGTTCTTGTATGTGCCGATTTTTGTGCTTATAGTATTTTCTTTTAACACAACAAAATCAAGAACCGTTTTTGAAGGATTTACTTTTGATTGGTACATCCGCCTTTTCCAGAACGAGCTTATTTTAAATTCGCTCTGGAACACGATTTTGATTTCGATTTCTGCAGCAACAATTTCCACGATTTTAGGAACTGCTGCGGCGATAGGAATAAACAAAATGAGAAAGCTTCCAAAGGCAGTTGTGATGAACATTAACAACTTTCCCATAATAAATCCGGAAATTGTAACCGGTGTATCATTGATGCTTTTATTCGTGTTCTTTGCGGCACGAATGAACTTCAATTTCGGCTTTGGAACGCTTTTGATTGCACATATCACATTTGACGTACCGTATGTAATTTTGAACGTAATGCCGAAATTCCGTCAGATGAACCCTAATCTTTACGAGGCAGCGCAAGACCTTGGTTGCAACCCGTTCAGAGCATTTTTCAAGGTGGTTTTACCTGAAATTATGCCGGGCATTGTATCGGGATTTTTAATGGCATTCACTTTCTCCTTGGATGATTTTATCATCAGTTACTTCACATCAGGTGCGACCTCACAGACCTTGCCTATAACGATTTATTCTATGACAAGGCGTAAGGTTAGTCCTGAAATAAATGCTCTCTCAACAATCATTTTCCTTGTGGTTGTAGTTGTGCTTATAGTGAAGAACATCCTTGAAAACAGACACAAGGAGGAGAGAGTATGAAAAAAATATTAAGCTTGATATTTGCTCTATTGCTTGTGTTGGGAACTTCTTCCTGCCGTTATCAGAGGCTCGATGAGGGCAAAGAGGAAGAGGCACAGGTTCTGACAGTTTCTGACTCTTCATATTATGAAAAGTTCAAGGGTAAAGACATTTCAATAAATGTTTATAACTGGGGAGAATATATCTCTGACGGCAGTGACGGACTTTTAGACGTAAATACTGAATTTACAAACCTTACAGGAATCAAGGTCAATTATTCCACTTATGCCACAAACGAAGAGCTTTATGCAAAACTGAAGGGTGGCGGAACGAACTATGACATTATAATTCCATCCGATTATATGATTGCCAGAATGATAAAAGAGGGAATGCTTCAGAAACTGAACTATGAAAATATCCCGAACTTTGCAAATATAATGCCGAAGTTTGTGGGCAATCTTTATGACCCTGATGACGAATATTCCGTTCCGTATACTTGGGGAACTGTGGGTATTATTTATGACAATACTGCAGTGGAAGTGCCGGAAGATGGACTTGATTGGGATATTTTGTGGGATGAAAAATACAAAGATTCTATCCTGATGTTTGATAACCCGCGTGATTCATTTGCTATTGCAAGTCTGCTTCTGGGTAATTCAATAAATACCGAAAACTTTAGAGAATTAAGAAATGCGGCAGAAGAACTCAAGAAACAAAAGAGCCTTGTTCAATCCTATGTAATGGACGAAATATTTGATAAAATGGGTGCGGGAGAAGCAGTTTTAGCACCGTATTATGCAGGTGATGCCGTGACATTGATGGATGAGTATGACCATTTGGGTTTCGCTATTCCCAAAAGCGGAACAAATCTGTTCATAGATGCTATGTGTATCCCTGCAAGCTCAAGCCAGAAGGAAGCGGCGGAAGCGTATATAAACTTTATGTGCGAAGCAGATGTTGCCTATGCCACAACTTCATATATCGGCTATTCAACACCTAACAGTATGGCGTTTGAAATGCTTGATGATGAGGTTAAAAACGATGGAATTTCCTATCTTTCCGATGAATTTATAGAAGAGAAAACAACTATCTATAACAATCTTTCAGATGAAGCAAATCTTGAAATGCAAAGGCTCTGGACTGATATGAAATCCACCGAGGATGCCGGCACAAACAAATGGGTCGTACCGCTGTTTTTACTGTTTTGTGTAGCCCTTTCGATAGGAATACTAATAAGACGGTATATTAAAAATAAAAAAGATATATTCTAAAAAATCTCATCTTTAATGATGGGATTTTTTTTGCTATAATAAGATTGTTCAAATATTTTGTACGATAATGCAAATATTTTGTGTTATCTGACAGATATAATTAAAGTAAAGACAATCACACTTGCACCGGAATGTGATACAGAGGATTTTGCGGCAATCAGAGAAATTACTCGTGATACAGATGTGGTAGTTTCGATGGGACACACTTCAGCAGATTACGAAACAGCTATGAGGAGTACAGAAGTTGGTGTAAAGCACGTAACTCACCTATTCAATGCAATGACACCTATTGCACATCGTGTACCGGGTGTTGTTACAGCAGCGCTTAAGTCAGACGTAAGCTGTGAACTTATTGTTGACAAGTTCCACGTACTACCTGAATTCTATGATATTCTATGGCAGCTTAAGGGAAGAAAGATGTGCTTTATTACAGACTGTCTTCCAGCAGGTGGTCTTCCAATGGGTGAATACACTCTTGGCGGACAGAAAATTATTTACAGAGATGTTGTTTGTCGTCTTGAAGACGGAACTGTGGCGGGAAGCGTTCTTCAGATGAATAAGGGTGTTTGGAACGTATATACAAGCTCAAATATTCCGCTTTGGGAATGTGTAAACGGAGCATCGCTAAACCCTGCAACAACACTTGGTATTGAAAAAACAAAAGGTTCACTCGATGTCGGTAAAGATGCAGATATCATCATTACAGACAGCGAATTTAACGTAGAAAAAACAATCATAGGAGGAGAAATCAGATATGAAGCTTAAGGTAACTGCTAAATTAGACCCCAAATTTGAGCCTCTTGCACTTGTATGCCGCCAAATGCGCGAAGCTACAAAGGAAGATGGACAGGATATTGTAATCGGTATTGAAAGAAACAAGGGTTACACAACTACTTATAAGACAAGAATCTATAAGGATGGAACAGGTCACGATGAAGAAAACTTTGCTTTCATTGAAAGAATGACAAAGGCACTTTTGTGGGTTGCCGGCGGTTACAAAGTTATCATTGCAGGCAGCGAGGTTGTAGGAAACAAGATAAAGGAAGCTTATACTGATGGTGGACTTCGTGATTTTGACGTTCACTTTATGGAAAGAGTTTACGAACAGCCATTCGTAGTTGAAGTTGTATCTTTGGAAAACGCCCCAAAGGACAAGTCAGCGGCTGCTCCTATCGGCAGACACTTAGACGGTTGCAGAATTGGTTTTGACGCAGGCGGTTCAGACAGAAAGGTTAGTGCTGTTATCGATGGCGAAAGCGTATATTCAGAAGAGGTTGTGTGGTTCCCAAAGGTTACTGAAGACCCAAACTATCATTACGAAGGAATTTTAAGCGCGATGAAGACAGCCGCTTCATATATGCCAAGAGTTGATGCTATTGGAGTATCAAGTGCAGGTGTTTATGTTGACAATCGTATTATGGTTGCTTCACTGTTCCTTAAGGTATCAGACGAAGACTTTGAAAAGAAAGTTAAGAATATGTATATAGACGTTGCAAAGGAAATTGGCGAAAATATCCCAATCGAAGTTGCAAACGATGGTGACGTAACAGCTCTTGCCGGTGCTATGGACTTAAATGATGATTCAGTTCTTGGAGTGGCTATGGGAACATCAGAAGCCGGTGGTTATGTTGACCCGCAGGGTAACATCACAGGTTGGCTTAATGAACTTGCATTCGTGCCTGTTGACGCAAACCACGATGCTATGGTTGACGAGTGGTCAGGCGACTATGGCTGTGGTGTTAAGTATTTCTCACAGGACGGCGTTATTAAGTTAGCACCGTATGCAGGAATTGAAATTGACGAAAACCTTTCACCAGCTGAAAAACTAAAGGTTGTTCAAGGACTGATGAAGGAGGGCGATGAAAGAGCAGTAGCTATCTATGACACAATTGGTGCATACTTCGGTTACGCAATCACATTCTATACAGAGTTGTATGACATTAAGCACGTTCTGATTATGGGTCGTGTAACGTCAGGGGAAGGCGGAGCGCTAATCCTGGAAAGAGCACAGGAAGTTCTTGATACAGAGTTCCCGGAACTTGCAAAGAAGATTCGTCTACACATTCCGGACGAAAACTCAAGAAGAGTTGGTCAGTCAGTTGCTGCTGCAAGCTTACCTGAAATCAAATAGTTTAAAATTAAAACAGTGTATCCAATAGGGTACACTGTTTTTTGTGTTTTTAGAAAACAAAAAAAGACACCC
>JAZOVJ010000044.1:0-52612 GCA_045658645.1 Clostridia bacterium
CACACAGCATATTTCCTGCTACAGCCTGATTTTAGAAGAGGGAACGCCCCTGTATGATGAAAACGAAAAGGGAAATCTTGTTCTTCCTGATGAGGATACCGAGCGTGAAATTTATAAAATTGCCACAGAAGAAATGGAAAAAAACGGGTACTTCCAATACGAAATTTCCAACTTTGCAAAAGCGGGTTACGAGTCGGCGCATAACAAAAAGTACTGGCGATGCGATGAGTATATCGGCATAGGACTTTCGGCACATTCATATGTTGACGGTGTTCGTTTCTCTAATACAGACGACTTTTCTTCTTATATAAAGGGCAGGTTTTTATCAGGAGAAAGCGAGGCCTTGTCAAAGGAAGATAAAATGAGCGAATTTGTGTTTATGGGGCTTCGGATGACAAAGGGCATCTCAAAAACCGAGTTTAAGGAGAGATTTTCTGAAAATTTGGAAAAAGTTTTTGAAAAACCCTTATTAAAATTTAAAAATATGGGAATGATAGAGGAAAAAGATGACAGAATTTGTCTTACAAAACAGGCAATTTCCGTTTCAAACCAGATTATGTGTGAATTTATCCTGTAAATGTGAATTTTTTGTGAAAAACCTTGTAAAAACCCTTGACAAACAAAGGAAATAGAGGTATTATTAGTACTGTTAGCACTCAAAGGTGATGAGTGCTAACAGTATTTTAAATTAGGAGGGAGAGAGCGATGGAGCTTAGCGAAAGAAAACAGAAAATTCTTCAAGCCGTAATTGATGAATATATTGGTACAGCCGAGCCGGTTGGCTCTCGTGCCATTTCAAAAAAGAATGAGCTTGGCTTATCTTCTGCCACCATTCGTAACGAAATGGCGGACCTTGAGGAAATGGGATTTTTAATTCAGCCCCATACTTCAGCGGGCAGAGTCCCTTCTGATGTGGGATACAGATTTTACGTTAATTCACTTATGCGCCGTTACCAGATGAGCGTTGAAGCACTTGAAAAGATGCAGGCCATTATGGCGGACAGAGTTAATCAGCTTGAAATGATTATTAAAAAGGCGAGCCTTATGGCATCAACTCTGACCGAATACACAACAGTGGTAACATCGCCAAAGCTTACCAGTGCAAGAATAAAAAAGATTGAGCTTGTAAGCCTTGGTTTCGGTAACGTTATGATTGTGATTATAACAAGTGCGGGAATTATAAAAAATCAGTCGGTGGAGCTTGATTTGAATGATGTTGAAGCGTCAAAGCTTTCCGAGGTTTTAAACCGCAGAATAAGCGGACTTACGGCAGAAGAGCTGACTTTGGACAAAATCAAGGAAATCGGCAAGGAAATTGACGAAAGCTTTGATATTGCACCGAAAGTGATTATCAATATGCTTAACTTTGTATACGAGGCGATTGATTCCCTTGACTATACCGAGGTTTATGTAAATAACGCAAAGTCAATTCTTTCGTACCCTGAATTTTCCGATGTTGGAAAGGCAAGAGAAATGCTTGCGTTTTTAGACAACAAGGATAACCTTGTTAAACTGCTCGGCAGTGCAAAGGACGGCGTTGATATACGAATTGGTGCGGAAAACGAGTTTGAAGAGCTTGCCAATTCCAGTATGATTACAGTAAACTACTCTATGAATGATAAGACAATCGGACGAATCGGCGTAATCGGACCAAAGCGAATGAATTATGCAAAGGTTATCGCAAGTCTTGATTGCATATCAAATCAGGTAGATAAAATACTATATGAACTATACAACAAAGAAGGAGATGTGTAAAAGTTGGCAGAGGAAGAAAAGAGCACACTTTCTGAAGAAGTAACTGAAGAAACCAATGCTGAACCAACTGAAGAAGTTGTCGATGAAAAAGACCCGCTGAAAGAAGCTAACGAAAAGTTAGCCGAGGCTGAGGACAAATATCTTCGTCTTTATGCGGAGTTTGAGAACTATAAAAAGCGAACTCAAAAAGAAAAAGACGCAAGATATGCAGATGCATGTATTGACAGCGTGGCAGAACTACTGCCTGTTCTTGATAATCTTGACAGAGCTTTGGCAGTGGAAGTTACATCAGAGGATGCGAAGAGCTTTAAAGAGGGAGTTGAGATGACCAAAAAGCAGATGCTTGACTCATTAACGAAGCTTGGAGTTACTGAAATTACGGCAGTGGGAGAACAGTTTAACCCAAATCTTCACAACGCTGTAATGCACGTAGACGATGAAACCGCAGGTGAAAACATTGTGGTTGAGGAGTTTATGAAAGGCTACATCTACAATAACGACCGTGTGGTAAGATATTCAATGGTCAAGGTGGCTAACTGAATTTAGAAAATAATTAATTGGAGGAAATAAAAATGGCAAAGATTATAGGTATTGACTTAGGTACAACAAACTCATGTGTTGCAGTTATCGAAGGCGGTAACCCGACAGTTATAGCAAACTCAGAGGGTGCAAGAACAACCCCGTCTGTTGTTGCGTTCCAGAAGGACGGCGAAAGAATCGTTGGTCAGGTTGCAAAAAGACAGGCAGTTACAAACGCTGACAGAACAATTATGTCAATCAAGCGTGAAATGGGTACTAACTTTAAGACAACAATTGACGGTAAGGACTACACACCTCAGGAAATTTCAGCAATGATTTTGTCAAAGCTGAAGGCTGATGCTGAAAGCTACCTTGGTGAAACAGTATCACAGGCAGTTATAACAGTTCCTGCATACTTCTCTGACTCACAGCGTCAGGCAACAAAGGACGCAGGCAAAATCGCAGGTCTTGAGGTTCTTAGAATTATAAACGAGCCGACAGCAGCAGCGCTTGCTTACGGAATGAACGATTCTGACCAGAAGATTATGGTATATGACCTGGGCGGCGGTACATTTGACGTATCTATCCTTGAAATCGGTGACGGCGTATTTGAAGTTCTTTCAACAAACGGCGACACACGTCTTGGCGGTGATGACTTCGACCAGAGAATTATTGATTATTTAGCAGCTGAATTCAAGAAAGAAACAGGTATTGACTTAACAGGCGACAAGATGGCTATGCAAAGACTGAAAGAAGCCGCAGAAAAGTCAAAGATTGAGCTTTCAGGTATGACAACATCAAACGTAAATCTACCGTTTATAACAGCTGATGCAACAGGTCCGAAGCACCTTGACATCACACTTACAAAGGCTAAGTTTGACGAATTGACAGCTGACCTTGTAGCAAAGACTATTGTTTGCATCAAGAATGCAATGAACGATGCAGGTCTTTCAAAGGGCGATATAGATAAGGTACTTTTGGTTGGTGGTTCTTCAAGAATTCCTGCAGTTCAGGAAGCTGTTAAGAACGAAATGGGTCAGGAACCTACAAAGGGAATTAACCCTGACGAATGCGTTGCGCTTGGTGCTGCAGTTCAGGCAGGTGTTTTGGCAGGTGACGTTAAAGACCTGTTACTTCTTGACGTAACTCCGCTTTCACTTGGTATTGAAACAATGGGCGGTGTGTTCACAAGACTTATCGACAGAAACACAACTATCCCGACAAAGAAATCACAGATTTTCTCAACTGCTGCAGACGGTCAGACTTCTGTTGAAGTTCACGTTCTACAGGGTGAGAGAGATATGGCGCAGTACAACAAAACTTTGGGCCGTTTCAGCTTAACAGGTATTGCTCCTGCTCCTCGAGGCGTTCCGCAGATTGAAGTTACTTTCGATATTGACGCAAACGGTATCGTTAAGGTTTCAGCAAAGGATATGGGAACAGGCAACGAACAGAAGATTACAATTACTGCATCTTCTAATCTTTCTGAAGAAGACATTGAAAAGGCTGTAAAAGAAGCTGAAAAGTACGCTGAAGAAGATAAGAAGAGAAAAGAAGAAGTTGAAACAAGAAACAACGCTGAGAGTATGGTTTACCAGTGTGAAAAGACTTTAGGCGAAATCGGCGACAAGATTGACGCTGCTGACAAAGCATCAATAGAAGCTGAAATTGAAAAGGTTAAGGAAGCACTAAAGGGCACAGATGCAGATGCAATCAAGTCAGCATCAGAAGCGTTGACTCAAGCCTTCTATAAGGTTTCTGAAAAGATGTATCAGCAGGCAAACCCACAGGGTGCGCAGGGTGCAGGCTTTAATCCTGAAGATTTTGCAGGTGCGCAAGGCGCAGGTGCACAGCAGGGCGATAACGTTTACGAAGCTGATTACAGAGAAGTAGATGAGGACAACAAATAATTTTTAATAATAAGGGCGGCGGTAACGTTGCCCTTTTGCCCTACAATTTATGAGGTGAAAATAAGTGGCTGATAAAAGAGATTACTACGAGGTGCTGGGCGTTACAAAAGGCGCATCAGCAGACGAAATAAAGAAAGCCTACAGAAAAGAGGCTAAGAAATATCACCCTGACCTGCATCCCGGCGATAAGGAGGCAGAAGCTAAGTTCAAGGAAGTAAACGAGGCTTATGAAGTGCTTTCCGATGGCGATAAAAAGGCACGCTATGACCAGTTCGGTCATGCGGGCGTTGACCCGAACTTCGGTGCAGGCGGTGGCGGAGCTTACGGCGGTGGGTTCGGCGGTTTTGATGATTTTGGTGATATATTCTCCAACATTTTTGGCGGCGGATTTGGCGGTTTCGGCGGCGGTGGCGCCAGAAGAAACGGACCAAGACGCGGCGCTGACATAAGAAAGACCATCGAGGTTACTTTCCACGAGGCAGCTTTTGGCTGTAAAAAGAAGATTACTCTTGATAAGATGGAAAATTGTGACACCTGTCACGGAAGCGGTGCAAAACCGGGAACATCGGCGCAGACTTGCCAAAGATGCGGCGGTTCAGGTCAGGTTGTTACCCAGACAAGAACTCCTCTTGGTTATATGCGTTCTACCGGCGTTTGCCCTGAATGCCGGGGTGAAGGAAAGATTATTAAAGAGCCTTGCGTGACCTGTCACGGAAGCGGTAAGGTCAGGGTTTCAAAGACTATTGAAATTGATATCCCGCAGGGTATCAATGACGGACAGACAATGCAGATTTCGGGCGGCGGTGAGCTGGGAACAAAGGGCGGACCGAACGGAGATTTGCTTGTTACAATCAGAATTAAAAAGCACGAAATCTTCCGCCGTGACGATTTTGACGTGTATGTTGAAATGCCGATTACCTTTGCACAGGCAGCACTTGGTGCAAGCATAAAGGTGCCGACAATTCACGGCGTTGTTGAATATGACATACCGGAGGAAACCCAGACGGGAAGCGTGTTCAGACTTCGTGGCAAGGGTATTCCGTATATCCGGGGAAAAGGAAAAGGCGACCAGTACGTAACAGTTGTTGTGGAAACACCGAAGAACCTGACTTCAAAGCAGAAAGACCTGCTTCGTGAGTTTGACGGAACTATTGAAGAGAAAAACTATAAAAACCGTAAGGGCTTTATAGATATGATGAAGGAAATTTTCAAATAAAAAGTAGGGGACGATTTTAGTTCCCTACTTTATTTTTTTGAAAAAATTTTTCCGTTGTAAGCCTGCCGTCACGGTTATACCGCTTTAAAAGATAAAGGCAATCGGGGTCGCCCTGGGTTATTACGTTAATGCCCTCGATGCAGGAAAAACTTGAAAGAAAGCCTGTTTTTTTAAGCACTCGCTCGCTTTCTTCGCTAAAATTTCCCAATGGATATGCATAGGCGTAAGGAGTAAAAATGCAGTTGGCCATAAAGGCTGACTGCATTTTTTGAGTATCCTCATGGAACAGGGAAATGAAGTCAAGAGAGCTTTCGCTTTTGACCTTTGCAGTGCCGTATCTCTTGGCGGAGATGTTATGGAGGTTATAGGAATGGCTTGCAAATTCCACTCTGCGCGTTTCTATAAGCTCTGCTATATCGCTCCACCTTAAGTAGCTGTAGTTGACATTTGTAACATTGGATTGGGTGTATTCATCGGTATAGCTTCCCACTACCGCAAAAACCGCACAGGCATCGTGCTTTTCCAATATGGGAAGCACATATTCGTAGTTGTTATACATACCGTCATCAAAGGTGATTAAAACAGGCTTTTCGGGGAGTGGTTCGCCGTGATAAACATATTTTATCACCTGTTTTAATGACACGGTTTCATAGCCGTTATTCTTAAGGTAAATGATGTCTTCCTCAAACTTTTTCGGGGTTATAACATATTTGCCTGTTCTTTGCGGGTCTTTCAAAACACTGTGATACATCAAAATCGGCAGGTGAACGGGCTTTTCCTCGGTAAAAACGGGAAGTGTTTGTAACGAGGATTTACATAGTATAAAAATAATAACCGCCAAACTGACGGACAAAAGAAACAGCATAAGTTTTTTCATATAATCACCCTGTTATATGAATATGAAGTTCAAAAGGTGAATATAACGGCACAAAAAAACCACCAACTTTTGTTGGTGGTTTGATCTATAAAACTTACGCCTTGTTGATTGAACCGAAAAGTTCCATCTTTTCTTTAACGATAGTCTTGATAGCTTCGCAGCCAGGAGCAAGAAGCTTTCTTGGGTCAAAGCCCTTACCCTGAAGGTCCTTGCCTTCCTCGATGTACTTTCTTGTTGCTTCCTGGAAGTATAGCTGACATTCTGTGTTAACGTTGATTTTTGCAACGCCAAGAGAAATAGCCTTCTTAATCATATCAGCAGGGATACCTGTACCGCCGTGAAGAACTAATGGAAGGTCACCAATCTGGTCCTTGATTTTAGCAAGAGCGTCAAAGTCAAGACCCTTCCAGTTTTCAGGGTACTTGCCGTGTATGTTGCCGATACCTGCAGCCAAGAAATCTACGCCAAGGTCAGCAATCATCTTACATTCAGCAGGGTCTGCAACTTCACCTGCACCAACAACGCCGCCTTCTTCGCCGCCGATTGAACCTACTTCAGCCTCGATTGAGATGCCCTTTGAATGACAAACATCAACCAATTCCTTTGTTTTTGCGATGTTTTCTTCGATTGGGTAGTGAGAACCATCGAACATAATTGATGAAAAACCTGCTTCGATACAGCCGTATGCGCCGTCATATGAGCCGTGGTCCAAGTGAAGCGCTACAGGAACTGTAATCTTAAGGTCTTCAACCATAGCCTTTACCATAGCTGCAACTGTTTTCATACCGGTCATATATTTTCCGGCACCCTCAGATACACCAAGGATTACAGGAGAGTTGTTTTCCTGTGCTGTTTGTAGAATGGCTTTTGTCCATTCAAGATTGTTTATGTTAAATTGACCTACTGCGTATTTGCCCTCAACGGCCTTCTTTAACATCTGGGTTGCTGAAACTAACATTTAAGTTTCCTCCTTTATATAAATTATTTTTTTTAATCAAGTACAATGGCACTTGTATTTAACAAAACATCAAGACTTTCCTCGCTTGCGGGAATGTCCTTTATTTTACCGCAATCACGGCATTTTAATGTAATTTTTTCGTTGTCTATCTCGATGGAAATAGCGTGGCTTCCGCAACTGCAGAACACGTTTTCCTCTTTTGCAATCTCGTTTATCCGCTCCACTATTTCAAAAATCATAGTAAGCTCGCGGGTTACGTCACATTCCTCCGAAAGCTTAATGAACATCTGTTCCTGTTCTTCAAGCTCTTTTCTGACTGTGTCGTGGTCGCCCAAAAACAGAATACCTATTCCGGTTTCGGGGCAATGCAGAAGAAAAAACTTACTTTGCCAGAACGTGATTTTCTTTATGTTGAAAAGGTGCGGCTCCTCGCACATAGGGCAGTTTATAAGTATAGAATATTTATCCTTTTTTGGTGTTATTGAAACACATTCTTCTCCGCATTTTGAGTGACATTTAAAAACTGTCGGCTCATTGCCCGAGAAATCGAAAAGGTTTTTATCCCAAATGGCAATAGCAGAACATCCGGGGCATATATAACCTATAGATTTTTTAAATTCTTTAATCATAATTTAAATTCCAATCTTATTTTCTCTTGCCCAGTAAAACAGGTATTGCTGTGCAAAACCGCCAAGCTCGCCGAACTTTTCTTTGGCTAATGCCTGAATGGTTTCCTTGTCGGCATCACCGTCAAAATAGCAGTACTCCATTATCCTCTGCACCCATACGTCAACAGGGAAGCTTGCGTATTTTTCAAGTGAGAACAACAGTACGCAGTCCGCCACCTTGTTTCCTACGCCCGAAAGCTTTAAAAGCTCACTTTTAGCATACTCATAACATGAGGATTTTAAACATTTAAGGTCTATCATGCCGCTTGCCACAGCCGAAGCGGCGTTTAAAATGTATTTGTCCCGAAACCCTGCCTTAATAACCGCCAAATCGTCAAGACTCAGGCTTGCCAGTTTTTCGGCAGTAGGGAAAGTGTAAAAATCTTTGCCGAGGTAGGTCACCTTTTCGCCAAAATTAGTGCAAAGACTGTCAATAATTTTCTTAATTCTGGGAATATTATTGCTGGCGGAAATTATAAAGGAAATAAGGCATTCAAAAGGCTCCTGATTTAAAAGCCTGATTCCTCCGCCAAAGTCTGATGCCTTTTTCATAACAGGGTCAGCGGAAAGGGTACTTTTAATTTCACCATAGTCCCTGCCCATATCAAAATAACGGCTCCAGACATTGTCCCACATATCGCGGGTGGTGTTATAAAGGGTTACAACGTCACCATTCTGGCTGATTTTAAGGGGTAGCCCGAAAGCTACGCCGAAATACCCGTCACTGACCGCATCCCAGCGAAAACACTGACCGCAGTCAAAGGTTTCTGAAAGTGAGAAATCACGGACATTTTTCAGTATTAAATTACCCTGTTCTTCATAAATTTCCATAGACAAATCAAGTTTTCCCCAAAACAAAAATCCATACGCATCAATTATATCACAAACGGCGGGTATTATCAATATTTTTGCAAAAAATTGTCTAAAACAATAGACAATATTGTGTTTTGTGATATAATAAATACATAGTAGTAAAAAAGAAAGGGATATATAATGGACCAGAAAGAGATATATACAAAGCTTAGATATAAAACAAAGAAGGTTTATGACGAGATTTCACCTGACCAAAGACGTGAAATGATGGATTTGGCAGATGAGTACAGGGCGTTTCTGGACGCAGGCAAAACCGAGCGTGAATGTGTAAAGCTTGCGGTAGAAATGGCAGAAAAGAACGGTTTTGTGCCGTTTTGTGAAAAGGACAGCTTAAAGCCGGGCGATCGTGTATATTTCACAAACCGCAAAAAGAATATCATCCTTGCGGTTATCGGCGAGGCGGATATTACAGAGGGTATCAATATTGTGGGTGCGCATATTGACGCACCAAGACTTGATTTGAAGCAGAACCCGCTTTATCAGTCAAAGGATATGGCACTTTTAAAGACACATTACTACGGCGGAATCAAGAAGTATCAGTGGACGGCTGTGCCTCTTGCGCTTCACGGCGTGTGCTATACTAAAGACGGCGAACAGGTGGAGGTTAACATTGGAGAGAATGAGAACGAACCTGTTTTCTGCATAACAGACCTTTTGCCGCACTTAGCAAAGGACCAGATGGCGAAGAAATTGGGTGAAGCCATTGAGGGTGAGGCTTTGAACGTTTTGGTTGGGGGAATGGGCGTTAACGATTCTGATATTGATGACAGCGTTAAGTGTAATATTTTGAATATCCTGAACATTTCATATGGTATTACAGAGGAGTCGTTCTTATCAGCAGAGCTTGAAGTTGTGCCTGCAGGAAAGTCACGAAACGTTGGTATTGACAGCGCTTTTGTCGGCGGATACGGTCAGGACGACAGAGTTTGCGCATTCACCGCACTAAAGAGTATTTTAGATGTTAAGGTGCCAAATAAAACTGCTATGTGCCTGTTGGTTGACAAGGAGGAAATCGGCTCAACCGGTAACACAGGTATGCTTTCAAAGTTCTTCGAAATGGCGACCCTGGAGCTTTGCGAAAAGGTGTGTGGAAAGAACGATATGGTTACGTTCAATAAGGTTATAAGAAACTCTGCCTGTATGTCAAGTGACGTGTCGGCAGCGGTTGACCCTAATTATGAAAGTGCATTCGAGCCGCAGAACTCGTCTTTTGCAGGGCGCGGTCTTGCGCTTATGAAATACACAGGCTCACGCGGAAAATCAGGTGCATCTGATGCTTCGAGCGAGTTTGTTCACGAAATTGCCACAATCTTAAACAAGAACGAAGTAATCTGGCAGACCTGTGAACTTGGAAAAATTGACCAGGGCGGCGGCGGAACAATAGCGATGTATGTTGCCAATATGAATATGGACGTGATTGATTGCGGAGTGCCTGTTTTATCAATGCACTCACCGTTTGAGGTTACTCATAAGGGCGATATTTATATGGCATATTTAGCGTATAAAGGATTTTACAAGGACAGATAAGAAAAGGATTTATTCGAAATGGAAATTTACGGAGAAAAACCGAAAAGGTTTACGGCGAAGTGGTGGGAATACATCTGGGATTATTATAAGTGGCATTTTGTGTGTGTGCTTTTTATAATTTTCACTTTGGTGACAACCCTGCAACAGTGTATCACAAGACCGAACTACGATTTGAAGATTACCGCAGTAACTGAGCAACCGTTGGTGCTTAGCCAACAGGATGCTATACGTACCGAGGCTGAGGGCGTAATTTCCGATGCAACGGGAAATGGTATAACAGAGGCGTACGTTATGCCGATTTCGATGAACGAGCAGAGCGATGCCCAAACCATACAGGCTGAGTATACAAGGCTGACTGTTGAGGTATCGTTGCCTGAAGCCTATGTGTTTATTTTGTCAAAAGCATATATACAAAACGTGCTTGAGGTAGAAATACTGGAAAGTACAGATGTCTGGGCTGATGGAACCGCAGGGGAGTATCTTGTAAGCCTTAACGGAAACGAAAAGCTTTCAGCACTTGGTATAGATACCGAGGAGCTTTACTTAGGCGTGGTGGGACTGACCGATGACAAAAGGGAAGATGAAGTAGAAAAGGCACGCTATGAAAACGGGGTGTTGTTCGCAAGGCACCTTTTGGGTTTGGAGTGATAAAGAATGCCCGAAGAATATGAGTTATTTAAGAAATACAAAGAAACAGGCGATAAAAAAATTCGTGACGAGCTGATTATAAAGTATACATATATGGCGAAAATCCTGGCGTATAAGTTTGTCAGAAGCGGTGTTGACTATGACGATTTGTATCAGGTGGCGTGTATGGGCTTGATGCTTGCTGTGGAAAGGTTTGACCCTGACCGTGGCGTGCAGTTTGCAACATTTGCAACGCCTACAGTTTTAGGCGAGCTTCGGAAATTTTTGCGTGATAAAGCAGGCTCGATAAAAATTCCAAGGCGTCTTTATGAGATTTTCTGCCGTGCAGAAACGCTAAAAAGACAGCAGGAGAACTTGTCGATTGACGAGATTGCAGGGCTTCTTGATATGCCGAGGGAAACTTTGGTTGAAGCGTATCGTGTGGGAGACACCGCCTTTATAAAATCTCTTGAAGACGAAGCATACACAGACGGCGGTCTTAGCGTGTCGGGTCTTATCGGCTTTGATGATGAAGGGTTTACCCTGATTGAGAACAGGGATTTTATAGACTATTGTATGTCAAAGATGACGGAGCGTGAGGCGGAACTTTTCAATGAGCGCTTTCATAAAGGAATAACCCAGAAAGAGCTTGCGAAAAAGTGGGGAGTGTCGCAGATGTATATATCACGAATGGAGAAAAAGGTGATTCAGAAATTCCGGGATATTTACCTTAAAGATAACGCTTGACAAATGAAAAAAATGGTGATAAAATAACCGCAGATGAATAATAGAAGGGGAGCTTGTGAACAGGCTGAGAGGGGATTTTTAATCCCGACCCTATAACCTGATATGGATAATGCCAGCGTAGGGATTCTAAAAATAAGAATTTAATGAGCATATCCTTTTTGGGTATGCTTTTTCTTTTGAATATTGGGAGGTTATTCGTCAAATACATAAAAAAGGAGATGTCATAAAATGACGAAAACAAGAAAACTTACCGAAATCGCAGTAGCTGTCGCTATGGCAGTTGTCTGCAGTTTTATCAAGGTATGGGAAATGCCGCAGGGAGGCTCGGTGGCACTTACTATGGTGCCGATTTTGCTTATTGCCATACGTTCAGGTTGGGTGGCAGGATGCAGTGCAGGTGCGATTTACGGAGTGCTGTCGCTTTTAATCGCAGGCGTGATTTATCACCCGATGTCAATTCTTTTAGACTATGTTCTTGCCTTTGGACTTTTGGGTCTTGCAGGACTTTTTAAAAAGACTTTGCCGGGGATTATCGCAGGCGTAACAGTTGGTGTTGCAGGAAGATTTATATCATCACTTGTATCGGGAGCGGTACTTTTTGCGGAGTACGCACCCGAGGGTCAGAACCCGTGGATATATTCCCTTGTGTATCAGGCTACATATATGATACCGGAGTTTATAATCTCAGTTGCAATACTGGTTCTTTTGTTCTTAAAAGCAAGAAGATTGTTTGATAAATAAACTACGCTGACAAAAAAGCACCCAAGCGGGTGCTTTTTTTATACAATGAAATACCTCCGTTATGCGAGTGGGTATTTATCCGTTTATGATTTTATCTGCTTTCAGGATTGCGATAGCGGTTTTTGAATCGGGGATTTCGTTGTTCATAACCATTTCCACAAGCTTTGAAAGCGGGATTTTTTCAACTACCACAAATTCGCCGGGGTCAAGGTTCTGACCAACATATGAAAGCTCTTCTGCAAGATAAAGTGAAATTATTTCACTGCAGTAACCCGGAGTCGGGTAATATTTTCCAAGATAAGTGACCTTTTCTGCTTTGTAGCCTGTTTCTTCGGCAAGTTCACGAAGTCCCGCAGTTTTTGGGTCTTCGCCTGCCTCCAGCTTTCCTGCTGGGACCTCCAAAACCATTTCGTCATAAGGCTTCCTGTATTGTGACACCATAAGAACATTCTTGTCTTCGTCAAGTGCAATAACACCGACACCGCCGTTATGAAGAATAAGCTCACGGCCTGCTTCTCTGCCGTCAGGGAGTAAAACGGTATCTTCCACCAGATGCACAATTCTGCCCTTATAAATCTCTCTTGTTGCAATCGTTTTTTCTGTAAAGTCCATTTTTAAAGCTCCTTATATCTTCGAAAGAAATGTCTTAATAACACGTGTTGAGTTCTCTGCTGCAAGCTTTGCGAAGGTTGGGAAGTCCATCTTTGCGCCATCATCAGCACCGTCACTCATAGCACGAAGCACGGCAAAAGGTACGTTATTAACAAAACAAACGTGACCGATGGCACCGCCCTCCATTTCGCAGGATTTTGCGCCGAAGTTGTCTATAATAAACTTCTTTTTGTCGAAAGACGACACGAACTGGTCGCCCGATGCGATAGTTCCGACACTGTATGGCAAGTCCAGTTCCTCTGCACATTCACAAAACAGCTTACAAGCCTTATTGTCAGCAGAAATTTTAATGATGTTTATGTCAGAAAGCATACCAACAGGGTCGCCTAAAGGTGATGTATCCATATCGTGCTGGCAAACGCTGTCTGCAATAACTATGTCGCCGATTTTCAGGGTTTCGTCAAGGCAACCCGCAACACCTACGTTGATGATTAGTTCGGGTTGGTACTTTAAAATCATAGCCTCTGCACATAGCCCTGCAAAAACCTTACCAACACCGCATTTTGCCACAACAACGTCTTTATCACCGAATTTTCCGCAAACGAAATTCACTCCGCTTACGGTTTCGGTTTTTGTATCGGTCAGAAAGGCTTTTATCTTCTCGACCTCAATATCCATAGCGCCAATAATTCCAATCATTTTATGCCCTCCGATTATAAAAGCGGAAGTGCGTCAACAAAGATAACATCGTCACGCTTTGCCGCATCGCCTTCTGCAAAAACAAACGCTTTTCCGTAAACATTACCGCCAACTTCGGCGACAATTGACTCGATGGCACGAAGTGACGAACCTGTTGAAACAACGTCATCAACAATAAGTACGTTTTTGCCGCAAAGTTTTGGAATTTGCCCGTTTTCAAGGTACAGATAGTGCGGGTTTTTTGTTGTATACGTGTCAACAGGAGCCTTTGTTACGTCTTTATAGTAAAGCTTCTGTTCTTTTCTCAAAATCACCATTTCGCAACCGATATATTCTGCCACCTGATATGCAAGGGTGATGCCCTTTGTTTCGGCAGACAGAACCACGTCAATTTTAGACAGGTCAAGACCTGATTCCTTGATTTTTTCGATAACCGCAAAGCTTGCATCGTGGGAAAGTGCCTTTGATGAAAGCATATCAAGTACGGCGATTGAAAGGCCCGGTTTGATTTCAACAATCGGCAGCCCGTATTCTTTTCCGTTTAAAGTAACTTTATAAAATTCCATTTTCAAAAACTCCTTTTTAAAAATACAAGAATATTATACCATATCCCTTTAGAAAAAACAACATTTCACCCTCTGTTTTTTCATATTTTATGGTATGCCGTAACACATTTTGAATACTTGACTATTTCTTATATATATGGTAAAATGGTAAAATAAGTGTATTCTAACTATTTTTATGAATGAGACATTAAAGGAGAAATTATGAAAAAGCGTTATAAAAGCGGTAACAATGCCGTTATAATTGGTGTTTCAGTTTTGATACTGGCACTTTGCGGCGCATTCTCAATATATGAAAATGAGTACAAAACTGCAGGGACACTTTTCGTGTCTGCCCTGCTGATTCTGGTGTGTGGCGGAGCTTTTGAAAAAAAGAACAAGAAAAGCTTTGGCGAATACGTAAAAATGATAACAGCGCAAAGCTCTGGTATGTCAAGCGATGCTATAAGCAAATTCCCGCTTCCTATGGCGGTCCTGCAGATTAACGGACAGATTAGCTGGTATAATGATTTGTTTGCGGAAATGCTTGGCTCAAACGACCTCTATAACATCGTTATCGGTGATGTTATGCCGGAACTTAAGTGGTCGGAGATTTTAAAGTCCACAAACGGTATTTATACCTTTGCAAGCTATAAGGGTCACCACTATAACGTGGTTGGCGATATTATAAAAACACCGGCATCCACAGAGGAGAAACCGGATTTTACGGTTCTTCTGTATTTTGTTGATAAAACTGAGGTTGAAGCCTTGAGAAAGCGTTATGAAAACGAGAAAACCGACATAGCCATTGTCAATATTGACAACTATGACGAGGTTTTTCAGAAGCTTGACGATGGGGAAAGCCAACAGGCACTTTCAAAGCTTCATAAATATATCAGTGACTGGGCGCAGGAAAGCAAGGGCGTTATGAAGAAAACGGAACGTGACAGATACGTTGTTTTCTTTGAGCATCAGCACTTAAGGGAGTATATAAACAAAAAGTTCAGTCTTTTGGAACAGGTACGGGCTTTGGGAGAAGAACTGAAAATGCCGATTAGCGTCAGCATAGGCGTTGGAGCAACAGGTAACGTCCTGGAAAATGACGCTTATGCAAGAGCAGCGCTTGATATGGCACTTGGACGTGGCGGCGACCAGGCGGCAGTTAAGGACGCAAGCCAGTACAATTTCTATGGCGGAATTGCCAAGGATTATGAGCGAAGCACACGTGTTAAAACCCGTTCTTTTGCAGAAGCACTAAAGGACTTTATTGCAAACTCCGATAAGGTTATATTTATGGGACATCAGGGTCTTGACTATGACTCTTTCGGTGCGGCGTTGGGACTGCAGAGGGCTGTCAGAACTCTTGAGAAAGAACCGTATATTGTGGTTGACAACTCACCGGCCATTTCAAAAATAGCTGAAGAGGTCGCAAAAAACGAGGAATATCGTGGAATGTTGATTTCTCCGGAAATCGCAAGGGATATTATAACAATGAACACGCTTTTGGTGGTTGTTGATACTCACAGACCGTCAATGCTTCCGGACAGCGACCTTCTGGAAAAGACAACAAAGGTTGTGGTTATTGACCACCACAGAAGAAGCACAGACTTTATTCAGAACGTATCTTTGGTTTATCACGAGCCTTATGCTTCATCAACCTGTGAAATGGCAACAGAAATTTTGCAGTATATTGATGAGGGCAAGAAGATTACGCCATTTGAGTCAAAGGCACTTTATACAGGTATTTTGATGGATACCAAGAACTTCAGTATGAAAACCGGTGTAAGAACTTTTGAGGCGGCATCATATCTTCGCCGTTACGGGCTGAACACTCAGGAAGTAAGAAAGCTGTTTAATATGGATAAGGACGCTTACGTTAACAGAGCCGAGATAATCAAAAATTCTGTTAAGGTGGCAGACGGAATAGCTGTTTCAGTTTGTGAGGAGGCATACCCTGATATGAAGGTTATATCATCTCAGGCAGCAGACGAAATGCTTAACCTTGCAGGAGTTCAGGCGGCGTTTGTAATTTATCCGATGGACGATGAAACCTATGTTTCCGCAAGGTCTTTGGGGAATATAAATGTTCAGGTTATCGTTGAAAAGCTTGGCGGAGGCGGACACGCAACTGTTGCAGGGGCACAGGTGAGAAGCCGTGATATTGAAACTGTTTTCGAACAGCTCGAAAATGCAATATTTGAGTATATAGAAGAAAACAAGAAGGAATAATCAGGAAAGAAGGCAGGTTAAATGAAAGTTATTTTAACTCAAGATATTAAAGGAAAAGGAAAGAAGGACCAGTTGGTTGAGGTTTCTGACGGATACGCAAGAAACTTTCTTTTACCAAAGGGTCTTGCAAAGGAAGCAACCAACACAAATATAAACATAATGAATGGCAAAAATGATGCGGAAGCACATCGCCAGAAGGTAGCTTTGGAAGAAGCTGAGGCTACAAAGGCAAAGATGGAAGAAGTAGAGGTTGTGCTTAGCGCAAAAGCCGGAGAAAACGGCAAGCTGTTCGGTTCTATAACATCAAAGGACGTGGCAGAAGCATTGACAATGCAGCACCACATCAAGCTTGACAAGAAGAAATTTGTTTTGCCGGACGGCATAAAGACTCTTGGCACAACCACAGTTGATGTTAAGATTTATCAGGGAGTAACAGGAAAATTAAAGGTTACCGTAAAAGGTCAGTAAGACCCTAAAAATCGGAGGGAGTAGGTTCAAATGGCAGATGTTATGAATATGCAGGAATATGAATTGCCGCACAGTCTGGAAGCTGAGAAAGCGGTAATCGGCTGCGTTTTGCAGGATAGCAAAGCTTTGGCTGCCGCTTGTGAGCTTATACGTGCAGAGGACTTTTACTTTGATGCAAACCGCGAGATTTATGCGGTTTGTATTGAACTGTTTGACGAGAATACGCCGGTGGATATTGTTACGGTAAGCGACCGCCTTACACGAAAGGACAAGCTTGACAGTGTTGGCGGAATTCCGTATCTTGCATCGGTTAGTACAAGTATAGCCACAACAGAACACGTTTCTCACTATGCAAATATAGTTTTGGAAAAATCTGTTCTAAGAAAGCTTTCTACTGCAGCAAATGCAATTAATCATATGGCGGTCAGTCAGGACGGCGCAACAGACAGTGTTCTGGTTCGCGCGGAACAGATGATTTATGACATTGCAGAGGGCAGAGAAAAAAGCGATATTGTGCCTGTTGTTGAAATTGCGATGGAAACCTATCAGAATATGGTAGAGAATGCGGAAAACCCGAACAAACTTACGGGACTTGCAACAGGCTTTGACGAGCTTGACAAACGTTGCGGCGGATTTCACGGCGGTGAGTTTATCCTTATTGCAGGACGTCCTGGTATGGGTAAGTCAAGCTTTGCGGTTAATATTGCGGAATATATGTCAATAGAATGCGGAAAAACTGTTGCTATATTCAACCTTGAAATGCCGAAAGAGGCAATTTTGAAACGTATTTTCTGTTCACAGGCTTTGATTGAGTCAGAGAAGATTTTAAAAGGCGAATTTACCGGTGAGGACTGGGGAAGACTTGGGCAACGTCTTGATAAGATTGCCGCAGCTCCGCTTTATATAGACGATTCTTCCACTATTACCGTTTCAGAAATAAGAGCAAAATGTCACAGATTGAAGAAAACCAAGGGGCTTTCTATGGTGGTAATCGACTACCTGCAGCTTATGCAAGGTTCGGGAAGAACCGATTCAAGACAACAGGAAATTTCTGAAATTTCACGTTCACTGAAGGTGATGGCAAAGGAACTTGGGGTGCCTGTAATTGCACTTTCACAGCTATCCCGTGCGGTTGAAGGAAGACAGGATAAACGCCCTATGCTTTCAGACATACGTGAATCCGGTTCTATCGAGCAGGACGCAGATATAGTAATGTTTTTGTATCGTGACGAGTATTATAATCCTGACAGTGAGGATAAGAATTTGGCAGAAGTAATAATGGCAAAGCACAGAGCAGGTGAAACAGGCAAATTCAAGCTTGGCTGGCAGGGTAAATATACGAAGTTTGTAAATATTGATTATCGCGCAAAGGAAGAGCAGTAATGGATATTTTGAAAATTGCCGAGAAAACGCTAAAAAAGCATAATATGCTTAATACCGGTGACAGAGTACTTGTAGGGCTATCCGGCGGTGCAGACTCTACGGCGCTTTTGTATGTTCTTCTTTCGCTCAAAGATAAGTACGACCTTGAAATCGCCTGCGCACATATAAACCATCAACTTCGCAAAACTGCAGACAGGGATATGATGTTTTGTAAGGCGTTATGTGAAAGGCTCGGCATTCAGTTTTTTTCGCTTACAAAGGATATAAAAGCCGGAGCGGAAGAGTTGGGTATTGGCGAGGAACTTTTTGCAAGAAATGTGCGATATGAGTTTTTTGAGTCTTTAGGCTATGATAAAATTGCAACGGCACATAACAAAAATGATGTGGCGGAAACTTTGCTTTTCAATTTTATGCGTGGAGCATCAACTTCGGGGCTTTCGGGGATACCTTATGTAAGAGGTAACATAATCAGACCGCTGCTCGATGTGAAAAAGGCGGATATTATAGACTTTTGCGAAAAAAACGGCTACGATTTCGTAACCGATGAAACGAACCTTGAGGCGATTTATTCAAGAAATAAGGTGCGCCTTGAACTTATACCAAAAATCGAGTCGGATTTTAATCCGGCATTTGTTGATGTAGTGACAAAAAATGCCACCTTAATAGGTGAAGATGCAGAGTTTCTTGACAGCCTTGCCAAAGAGAAGTTTTCGGGCGAAGTGAAGATTTCTTATTTGAATGAAATGCCGATGCCAATAAAAAAACGTGTTTTACAGCTTTTCTGGAAAGAACGCACAAATATGGCTCAGAACCTTGGCGCAGACTATATTGATGATATTTTAGAGCTTTGCCGTAAAAACCGGACGGGAAAAAGCATAGACTTGCCCGGCGGATTTTGTGCAAGGGCAGAATATGGGAAGCTTGAAATCAACAAAAAAACAGATAAAATAGAGTTTTCCTATGAAATTTATCCTGATGAGGTATTAAAAATTCCTGAAATTGGGAAGACTTTAGTAGTCAGGAAAACAGACAAAAAACCGGATTTTTATCTTGATGAAAACGACTTGCTTACGGTAAGAAGCAAAAAGGCGGGTGACATCTTTTATCCGACAAAAATGGACGGAAAAAAGAAACTTTCTGACTTTTTCACTGACAAGAAAATTCCGGATAAAATGAGAAGTCAAATCCCGATTACCTTGTCCAAAGGCAAAATTATTGCCGTTGGCAATATGCGGTTTTCAAAAGAATTTCAGGACAGCAGTAAAACGGGATATAAAATAGAAATAGAGGAGATAGTAAATGCAGACTAAACGAATAGGGTTTTTCAGGTGGATACTGATTGCCATAATTGCGTCTATGTTGTTTTCTACGTTTTTAGATGCGGCAAATGCACCTCACAGGACCGAGTATTCAACCCTTATAAACCATATTAAAAAAGGTGAAGTGACCGAGCTTAATATTGACGGCACAACGGCCACCGCCACAATAGGCGGTGAAAAATATTCTTGTGAAATTCCGTCTTCCGAGGTGCTTCAGGGCGATGCAGGCGAAGAAATTCTGGCACAGTCCGAGGCGGGAAGCCTTATTTACAAGATTGCACCGAAGCGTGTTTCGTGGCTTGACTTCCTGTTGCCGATTTCGTCAGTTCTTATGCTTTTGTTGTTCTTTTTTCTCATATTTCAGCAGGGCGGGGCAAAAGGTGGCGGAAGCTTTACCAAGAGTCAGGCGAAGCTTCATCTTGAGGACAACCGAAAGGTTAAATTTAACGATGTTGCCGGTGCAAAAGAAGAAAAGGAAGAGCTTTCAGAGCTTGTTGAATTTTTAAGAAACCCGCAGAAGTTTATAGAGCTTGGTGCGAGAATACCAAAGGGCGTTCTTTTGTTAGGACCTCCGGGAACGGGTAAAACCTTGCTTGCAAGAGCCGTTGCAGGAGAAGCGGGCGTTCCGTTTTTCTCGATTTCGGGTTCCGACTTTGTTGAACTTTATGTAGGTGTTGGTGCGTCACGAGTACGTGATATGTTTGCACAGGCAAAAAAGGCAAGACCATGCATTATCTTTATAGACGAAATTGACGCCGTTGGAAGACGCCGGGGCGCCGGAATGGGCGGCGGTCACGATGAGCGTGAGCAGACATTAAATCAGCTTTTGGTTGAAATGGACGGCTTTGGCAAAAACGAGGGTATCATTATAATGGCGGCAACAAACAGACCGGACATTTTAGACCCTGCACTTCTTCGCCCGGGTCGTTTTGACCGACAGATTACCGTTGGAAGACCGGACGTATCAGGAAGAGAAGAAATCCTGAAGGTTCACAGTCGTGGCAAAAAGGTTTCAAAGGAAGTTGATTTTTCAAAGATAGCAAAGCAGACAGCAGGATACACTGGTGCAGACCTTGAAAATGTGATGAATGAAGCGGCTATTTTTGCGGCAAGACGCGGGAAGACCGAGATTGACGAAAATGATATTGAGGATGCAAATATCAAGGTTATGATGGGGCCTGCAAAGGCGTCGCAAAAGGTGACCGATGAGGAAAAGAAGCTTACCGCTTACCACGAGGCAGGTCATGCCGTGCTTGCAAAGCTGGTATCAAAGCGTGATACAGTACGTCAGGTATCCATAATACCACGTGGCAGAGCGGGTGGATATACAATGCATATTCCAAACGAGGATATATGGTTCACAGGCAGAAAGGATATGCTTTCTGAAATCATTGTCCTTTTAGGCGGAAGAGCTGCAGAAGACCTGATTTTAGACGATATTTCAAACGGAGCGTCTTCTGACTTGAAACGTGCAACCGCAATTGCCCGTGATATGGTGGCAAAATACGGAATGAGTGACGAGGTTGGCCCTGTTTGTTATGACAGTGACGAGGAAGTGTTCCTGGGACGTGATTACGGACATTCAAAGGCATATTCTGAAACTGTTGCCACTTTGATTGATAAAGAAGTTGAAAAACTTATAAAAGAACAGTATCAAAAGGCGAAAGACCTGCTTTCTGAAAATTCAGAAAGACTTAAAAACGTAGCAGAAGCTTTGCTCCGGCACGAAGTGCTTGACGAAACAGAGTTTTTGAAATATTATAATAAAGGAGACATAGAAGATGAAACAAGTAACTAAGGATATGATAATAAGAGAGGTTCTATCAATTGACCCGGGTTGTGCAGAGTTTCTTTTGAACGTAGGAATGCACTGCCTTGGCTGTCCATCAGCTTCAGGTGAAACTTTAGAGATGGCTTGTGCCGTTCACGGTGCAGACGTTGACCAGTTGGTTGCAGACATCAATAAGTATCTTGAAGACAAATAAGAACTTTTTTGTTACGGCAGACGATGGGAATGGTTATTTAAGAATTGCTTTAGAAATTGTTTTTCAAAGTCCTGCCAGGATTTAAGATTATTACCGGAAAAATTGCTCATAAAAATGAGCAATTTTTTGTTTAGTGATTTATTTTTCATAATGCGTTTCTCTGCTAAATATGTGCAAAATGAGGCACACATATCGCAGAATGCACCGTAAGTCAAAAGTTTTATGGAAAAAAATATCTGTTTCATAACGTACTCCTTTTTTATAGTATTTCATAAGGTGCGGGTTTTATGTAAATGTTATGAAATTGTAATTGAAAAAGGGACAAAATAAGAGTATAATAAGCTTGTAGGTTAAATTTACCTTAAAAGGAGAGAAAGAATGAGACGCAGAGATGAAAATCTGATACACGGACACGATACCTTTCTGTTTGTAATAACACTTGTTGCGGCGATTTTCGGTATCATTATGATATACAGCGCCACCCGCTCATTAAACACCAACTCCAACGTAATTATCCAAAGCGGTGCGTTTTTGATTGGTGTCGCGATGATGGTGATAATAAGCAGAATTGATTACCATATCTTCGGTCACGTTGCCTTGCCTATTTTCGGTGTATGTATCGCACTTCTGGTGGCGGTGCTTATAATCGGTTCTACGGGTAACTGGGGTGCAAGAAGCTGGATACGTTTCGGACCGATAGGTATTCAGCCATCGGAAATTTGTAAGATAGGCTTTGCAATCACCTTTGCAAAGCATCTTTCTATGGTAAAGCACCAGCTTGACAGACCTATAACAGTAATTCTCCTGCTTGCACACGTAGGCGTATTTTTAGGGCTTATAATGCTTCAGCCGGACGCAGGTAGCGCTATGGTATTTTGTTTTATGTTTGCAGTGGTTTTATTTGCGGCAGGGCTTGCTTTTAAGTATATAATACCTGCGATTTTGAGCTTTGCGGCGTTTGTCCCGCTTGCTTATTTCTTCCTTTTAAGCGACTATCAGAAACACAGAATTCAGGTGTTCTTTAACCCTGATATGGACAGGCTGGGAAGCGGATATAATGTAATCCAGTCAAAGATAGCGGTGGGCTCGGGTCAGCTTTTCGGTAAAGGTTTTTTAAAAGGAACACAGAACCAGTTCGGGTTTCTGCCCACGAAGCATACCGACTTTATATTCAGCGTAATCGCAGAAGAACTTGGGTTTATCGGCGCACTTTTAGTGATTTTACTGTTGTTTTTAATAATTGCAAGATGCATAAAAGCGTCTCAGGAGGCAAATGATTCTTTTGGGAAATATCTTTGCCTTGGTATTGCGGCGATGCTGATATTCCATACCTTTGAAAATATTGGAATGTGTATCGGTCTGATGCCGGTAACGGGAATACCTCTTCCGTTTATAAGCTATGGAGGAACATCGCTTTTGACTAATATGATAGCGGTGGGACTTGTTCTGTCGGTAACGCGGCATTCCCACGGCACCAAAATGTATTAATATGTAAAAATTGTCCGAATGAAATTTTTTGGACCATCAAAAAAGACAGTGCGTTGTGCACTGTCTTTTTTAATACTTATTATTTCCAGCCTTGTGAAACCTGATATTCGCTTAAGAAGTTTGCGTTATACTGCTCGTATTCATTAAGCTTCATATTATAGTTTGCGGCAGGGTTTGGTGTGTACCAGGCTTGAGATTCAAAGTAGTTCTTGAAAGTCTTGTTTGTGAAAACATAGCCTTTTCTTGCAAAGATTTCGTTTCTTATAAGGTCAACATCGAACTTTGAAAGCCCGGCAATATCTGCTTCGGTTATGTACTGTGAATCACTTGGGAATAAAATCTTATTCTGTGTGATATTTCTTGGTTTTTCGGTTGGTGCCGGAGTTGGTGTTGGTGCCGGAGTTGGTGTTGCTTCAGGCGTTGGCTCCGGAGTTGGTTCCGGTGTGATTTCAGGAGTTGGTGCCGGTGTTTCAACCGGTGGATCTGTCGGAACAACGGGTTCAATGACATTTTTTGTGTTAACGCCCAAAGAAACGGCATAGACTGCTGCTGCAATTATTGCTATAACAATAACTATAATTATAGCCTTTTTGCCGCCGCCTTTCTTTTCGGCTTTTGCCTTTTCCTTTGCGGCTTTCTTTTCTGCTTCAAGGCGTTCCTTTTCCGCTTTCTTTTCTGCCTCAATGCGCTCTTTTTCTTCTTTCTGCGCTATAGCAAGAGCTATCTTTTCCTCTTCCTTTTTCTGCTTTTCCAAAAGTTCTGCTTTTTTTGCTTCTTCCTTTTCAAGCTTTTTAGCCTCTAAAAGCTCAGCTTCTTTTTTCTTTTCTTCTAAAGCAGCCTGCTCTTTTTCAAGCTTCAAATTACGCTTTTCTTCCTTTTCCTGTTGCTTTTTCAAAAGCTCTGCCTCTTTTTGAGCCTTTTTTTCCGCCTCTGCACGCTCTTTTTCGGCGGCTTTCTGCTTTTCAGCTGTCAGTTTGTTATATTCATTTCGCATTTTCTTTTCTTTTTCGCGAATTTCTTTTGAACTTAAGTGGCGTTTTTCTTCCTGTTCCATAACTCTAAGGAGTACGGGAGCACCGCATTTGGCACAACGTTTCATCTCAGGGTTGACTTCAGCTCCGCATTTTCTACACTTCATTCTGCTATTATCCTCCGTAATTAATATTAAAAGATACACTAATACAACTACATTATACCAATTTTCCTGCGCAAGTCCATAAATGTTATGGAAATGTAATTAAATTACAATTTTGCCGTAATCTTACGCTGAAAATTAATAAAAAAAGGGCAGAGGCGGCGAAATAAATATTTACATATCAGGCAATATGTGGTATAATAAATGTAAGCAACTATCAAAAGGCAGGTGGCATTAAAATGTATAGCATAGGAGACAAAATCCTTTATCCTACTCACGGAGCAGGAGTTATAGAGGGAATAGAGGAACGGGTTGTCCTTGGCAAAAAACATAATTATTACATACTGAAAATGCCGTCTGAGGATATGACGGTTATGATACCGACAGATGGATGTGACGAGATTGGCGTCAGGTATGTTATTGAAAAAGAGGAAGCCCTAAAGGTGCTTGAGGCGTTTCGCAATAAATCTGTTGTCCTTGACGATAACTGGAACAGGCGACAGAGAGAAAATATCGTAAAGATTAAATCGGGCAACATTTATGAAGTGCTTTTGGTGGTAAAAGCGCTGATGATTCGTGATCGCACGAAAGGTCTTTCTACAAGTGAGAGAAAAATGCTCAATGTCTCGAAGCGTATTATGGCAAGCGAAATTGTGCTATCAGGCGCTGCGGAAATGGGCGATGTGGAAAGTATACTTAATGACACCATAGAGGAACTTTTAAAATAAAATCAAAATTGTCTTGCATTTTTCTATAAATATAAGGCAATTTTTTTGTAAAAGGAGGAGTCTTTGTGAAAATCTCCGCAGTAATCGTTGCTGCTGGCAGCGGAACACGTATGAGGGCAGGAAAAAATAAGGTATATTTGGAGCTTTTGGGTAAAACTATTTTAGAACATACCGTTTCTGCATTTCAGAATATGCCCATGATAGATGAAATCGTAGTGGTGACAAATGAAATATCAGAGGCGGAAAAAGTCCTTTCAAAGTACAGTAAGCTAAAAGCGATTGTGACGGGCGGTGCTACGAGAGGAGAGTCGGTACAAAACGGACTTAGGGAAGCAGAGGGCGACTTTGTGGCAATCCATGACGGCGCAAGAGCCTTAATTCTTCCGGAAGACATCGAAAATGTGTTGAATGCGGCAATAAAATATGGTGCGGCAGCTCTTGGAGTCAAGTCTAAAGACACCTTGAAGATGGCAGACGAAAGCGGATTTATTAAAAAAACTCTGGACCGTGAGTTTTTATACAACATACAGACCCCACAGGTGTTTAAGCTTTCTGACATTCTGAAAATGTACGAAAAATGTGATGAGGTTTTCACAGACGACTGTGCGCTTGCTGAAAAATACGGGCAAAGGGTTAAAATTGTAGACGGAAGCTATGATAACATAAAGATAACAACGCCTGACGATATGGATTTGGCGGAAAGAATTTTGAGGAAAAGAGGGGAATAAAATGCGAATTGGTCAAGGCTATGACGTTCACGCATTCGCCGAAGGACGTGACCTTTATCTTTGCGGAGAAAAGGTGGAATATGAAAAGGGGCTTTTAGGCCATTCTGATGCAGATGTGGCGCTTCACGCCTTATGTGACGCACTTTTGGGGGCGGCGGCACTTGGTGATATAGGCAAGCATTTCCCTGATACCGACCCGAAATATAAGGGTATTTCAAGCGTGGTTTTGTTAAAACACGTTTGCGGTCTTGTTAGGGAAAAGGGCTATGAAATTGAAAATGCCGACATCACGATTATTGCCCAGAAGCCAAAACTTCTCCCATATATTCCTGCTATGCGAAAGAATACGGCAGAGGCTATGGGAGTTTTGGAAGACGCCGTTAACGTAAAGGCTACCACCACCGAAAAGCTCGGATTTGAGGGACGTGGTGAGGGGATTTCCTCGATGGCAGTTGTGTTGTTAAAGTAAGAGAACGGAATTTTCCGTTCTTTTTTTGTGTTTCGTAGGACAACTTTTGTTGTTCTATTTTTGTGTTCCGTAAAATATGATAAAGGGAAAGAGGTGACAAAAATGCTTACATTGGCAAGAGAAGAAAATATGGAGGGTATGGAGTTTTTGGGGGCTATCCCTGAAAAGCATAGAAAATATCTTTCGGGAGTAGATTTGGACAGGCTTTGCGAGGTACGGCTTCGGGCAGGAATGCCTATGGCTTTGGTGTTTATAGATGGTATATTTTACATAACCAAAAACGGCAATATAACCGAGGATTATAAAGAGGGAGTGTTAGTTACCTCGGGAGATATAAAAAGAGGTATGGAACTTATTACAAGGTCATCGGTATATGCTTTTTCTGAGGATATAAAGAACGGATTCATAACACTTAATAAAGGACACAGGGTAGGCATTTCAGGGGATGCGGCGATTTCGGGCGGCAAGATTTCGCATATTAAATGTGTGCAGTCTTTAAATTACCGCTATGCCCGTGAGGTTATAGGGGCGGCGGACAAGGTTATGAACAAAATATTGGACGGACACAGAATAAAAAACACCCTGATTGTTTCCCCGCCGATGTGTGGAAAAACCACAATGCTTCGGGATATTGCCCGCAGTCTTTCGATTTTGGGGAAAAAGGTGTCGATTGTGGACGAGCGTGGCGAAATTGCGGCGTTATCATCGGGAGTGCCGTCCTTTTCCCTGGGTGCAAACTGTGATGTTTTGTCGGGCGTGAACAAGGCGGAGGGAATGCTTTTGATGCTTCGGGCTATGTCGCCTGACGTTATAATAACCGATGAAATCGGCGGAAAAGATGATTTTGACGCCATAGCCGAAATTAAAAAAAGGGGCGTTGCCATAATAACAAGCTTGCACTCTTTCGGGGAGGCACCCGATGGCTTTGATGAGGTGATACGCCTTGGAGGAATTGGAAAGTGTTTAGAATAATTGGCGCAGCTATGATAATTTTTGCGGGGAGTATGATTGGCTTTTTAAAGTCAGAGAATTTGAAAAAGCGTGTGGAATGCCTTGACAGAATCATTTCGGGACTGAACCTTTTGGAAACCGATATCAGTTACAGAGAAAAAGATCTTGCGAAGACACTTTTTTATATTGGTGAAAACCATAAAATAGGTATGTTTATATCCATAGCAAAAAATCTTTCAGGGTGCGGAATAAAAACGGCGACAGGGAAAGCTTTGGCGGAAGAGGAGTTTCTTTTAGAGCGGGACAAGGCACCTATTCGGGCGCTTGCGGAAAATCTTGGTATGACGGACAGTGTGACACAGACGGGAGCTATAAAAAGAGCAGTGTTAAATCTTTTGGAGGAAAAGAAAAATGCGCAGGCAGAATATGCAAGACTTGGAAGACTTTACCGAAGCTGTGGGGTGTTGTGCGGAATTTTGGGAGCAATAATTTTAATTTAGGAGGCGGCAAATGGACGTAGATTTAATATTCAAAATTGCCGGTGTGGGAATAGTGGTGGCAGTTTTAAATCAACTGCTTGTGCGGTCAGGACGTGAGGAACAGGCACTTTTAACCACAATCGCCGGACTTGTTGCCGTTTTATATGTTCTGACGCGTGAAATCGGGGATTTGTTTGCGTCAATAAAGCAAATTTTCGGGTTTTAGGGTATGGATATTACTGCTATTATCGGAATAGGGATTGTTGGAGCACTCCTTTCGGTGACGGTTAAAAGCTACCGTCCTGAGCTTGCCTTGTGCATCTCCGTAGCGACAGGAATACTGATATTTTTATTTTGTGCTGATGGAATTGCGGACGTAATTCATCAGATGCGCCAAATGTGTGAAACATCGGGAGTGGATACGGCATTTTTCGGGGTGGCGATGAAGGTTATTGCCATAGCTTATGTAACCGAGTTCGCATCAGAAGCAGCAAAGGACGCAGGGGAGGGCGCTATTGCAAAAAAACTTGAATTTGCAGGAAAAACAGCAGTTCTGGTTGTTATGATGCCAGTCATAAAAAACCTTACCCAAGTAATAATGAGCACCCTGATGAGCTTTTAAGTGTAAAAACTGTGTGGAGGAACAACGTGAAGAAGTTGACGGCTATACTTGTAATTTTTTTAGTGTTTTCCTGCACTGTTTTCGCTCAGGAAATTGAGATTGCAGGTGAAGATTTTTATAACAATACGGCACAGGATATCGTTTCGGGGAAGCTCGACCTTAATCCCGTAAATATAATTAATATGGTAAAAAACCGCATATTTGAGGAGCTTTACGAAATAAAACCGTTGCTTAAATCCATTTTACTTATTTCGGTTGCGGCGGGACTTTTAAAGGTTTTGAGCGATGCGTTCTCTAAAAAGGAAACAGAGGAAGCGGCGTTTTTTGTCTGTTTTTTGATGATGAGTGCATCTTGCGTGTCGGTGTTTTCGCAGGCGGTGGGTTATGGTGCGAGGGTAGTACATGAGCTTTGCGAGTTTATAACCAAATTTGAGCCTGTTTTAATGGGGCTTCTGCTATCGGGCGGAGCTATAACGCAAGCGGCGGCGTTTCAGCCAATACTTGCATCAAGTGTGTATATTTTAGGGCTTTTAATGGACAAGTGTATCCTGCCCCTGACATATTTCTCGGCAATCCTCGGGATTTTGAATAATATTGGAAAGAGGGTGGAAATCGGTACGCTGTGTAAGCTTTTAACTTCGGTTTCCAAGTGGCTTCTGACGGGAGTTTTAACCTTGTTTTCTGCAGTTTTAACCCTTTACGGTTTTGGAACATCTGCATTAAACACCGTTGCGGCAAAGGGTATAAAATTTGCGGTGGGAAGCCTTGTGCCTGTGGTGGGAAGTCTTTTGTCCGATACCGTTGAAACGGTGATTTCGGGGACAAATCTTTTAAAGAACGCTGTTGGCACGGCGGGAATGATAACTGTTATAGTTATGGCATCTGTGCCTGTAATAAAGGTTTGGATTATGATGATGCTCTTAAAAGTTACGGCGGCACTTTGCGAACCGTTTTCGGACAAAAGAATAACGGGGGTTTTGCTTGCTGTAGCAGATGCGGTATCTGCCGTATTCCAGATGGTCATAACGACAGGAATGCTTTTCATAATTTCTATAGGTATTATTTTAATTTCTACGGGAGTAAGTGTATGAGAGAATACATAATTTTAGTGGCGATGTCTGCTATTGTTGCGGCAGTTACCGATATTTTGGCACCGAAAGAATGGCGTGGGTATGTGCGGATTGCTGTGGGATTTTTGATTTTGGCGGTACTGATTTCGCCGCTTTCAAAAATGAAAAATATAGAAATTCTTAATGTGGACAACAATTTTGAGGTCAGCGATATGGCTGTAAAGGACAGGGTTACGGCAGAGCTTACAAAGAACGTTGAAAAGGATATTGAGGAAAGGGTTTTGACGGAATTCAGGACCGAGGCAGAGGCTTTGGTAGCATTGGATGTGGATGCAGAACATAAAATAAAGGGCGTGAAAAATATAGTGATAGTATGCGGGAAAGTGCCTCAGGGATTGGGTGAGAGGCTAAAGGAAGTTTACGGATGTGAGAGTATTGAGTTTAGAAATAAATAAAATTCTTAAAAAATATGGTAATACAAAGAGCCTGTATATAATAGTTATAATAGGGGTTGTTTTGATGCTCATTTCTACGGGTAAAGAGCCGCAAAACGATACAAAAACACCCGTATACGAAGCATACTCTGACGAGGCACGGCTTGAGGGGATTTTATCAAAAATAGACGGCGTGGGCGAAGTGTCGGTAATGATAACCTATTATGGCACAAGCTCCTATGATGTTGCCTATGAGAAAAAACTGACCAGCAGCGAAAGAACGGAGGAGACCACAAAAAGCGAGGAAAACTCTGTGATAACAAAAGGTGGCGAACCTCTGGTAAAGGGTACGGTGTACCCCAAAGCCAAAGGCGTTATTATTATCGCAGAGGGTGCAGGGAGGCCCGAGGTTAAAAAAGCCTTGACAGATGCCGCAACTGCAGCAATTGATGTGGCTTCGCATAAGGTGTGTGTTTTAGAAGGAAAGGAAAGGAATTAGAGAAATGATGGTATTAAAGAAAAAGGAAGTAGTTGCAACAGCACTGGTGGTATTAATAGGAGTTGCGGGATATCTGAACTGGTCATATCAGGATACTATACGGGTAACTGACGGCGGCAGCTATCTGGAGGAGGTAAAAAAGTTGGGCGAGGCGGAGTATGTATCTTCAGACAAGACAGATTTTACCGAAGAAGATGGCGAAAAGGCGGAGGAAACTGCAGCTCAGGCAAGCTATTTTACCGAGGCAAAATTATCAAAGGATAATTCCCGCTCAAAAGCACTTGAAATTCTGAATCAGACCGCAACCAATGAGAGCTTTGACAGTGAGGTGAGAAAGCAGGCACAGAATAAAATTGTAGCTATTGCGGAAAATACCGAAAAAGAGGCTATTATTGAAAATGTTGCAAGAGCTAAGGGTTATAAAGATATATCCGTGTATATAGATGGGGAAAACGTGGAAATAATAGTAAAGAAAAAGGACTTTTCAAGTCAGGATGTGAAGACTATTAAGGAAATTGTAACCTCGGAGCTTCTGACCTCAAGTAAAAATATAAAAATTATTGAGGCAAAATAGTTGCAAAAGCATATATCATTTGATATAATTAGCTTAAGAAGAGGGAATGTGCCTTTTACTTTTTTAAGAAGAAAGGATTAAGGATATGAGCGAGAACAAGGATTTAAGAGAAGAACTTACAAACGAAGCCGAGGGTGGCAAGATAAATATTTCAAATGATGTTATAGCGTCAATCGCAGGAATTGCGACTATGGAGATTGAGGGAGTTGCGGGAATGGCAGGCAGCATGGCGTCAGGCCTTGCAGAAAAGCTGGGCGCAAAGAAAAATCCGCAAAAGGGAGTTAAGGTTAATGTTTCGCCTGAAGGCGCTGTAATCGACCTCTTGATTGTGGTTGCATTTGGAGTCAGAATCCCTGAACTCTGCTGGGAAATTCAGGAAAACGTAAAGAACAGCGTTGAAAGTATGACAGGAACCGAAGTTCTTCGTGTAAATGTCTTTGTTGAGGGTGTCAGCTTCGAAAAGAAGAAAAAAGCACCAAAAGCGGAAGATATGATTGATGACGATGTTGAAGAAACAGAAGAAACGACAGAAGTCATAGAGGTTGAAGCAGAATAAAAAATCGGTCTTATGACCGATTTTTTTGTGCCTTAAAATCTTTGATTTCTTGCTGTAAAATACAGCATAAAAACTCTAAAAACATACCAGAAGCAACACTTAAAAAATCGCATAATATAGCGGGTTTTGGCGAAATTTGTCGAATAAAGAAAAGGTTGAAAATTTATGCTAAAAAAACACAAAAAGTTCTTGCATAGTCTGGGAAATTATGGTAGAATGTTGTTGTAAAGGAGGTATCTTTCACTGATTTTGAGACAAGGTACAAGGTACAAAAACTGAATATGTAAAACTTAAGATAAGGAACAGATGCTTTCTTTAAGTATATAATACTTTGGAGGTAAAAATGGAAGAGAGAATTTCTGTACTTATTGCAGACGACAACAGGAGATTTGCAGATGACTTAAAAGAATATCTGCGAACAAAACAGGAAATCAGGTCGGTAAATGTTTGTTATGATGGTGAAGAGGCATACGATATGGTTATGGAAACAACACCTGACGTTGTGCTTACAGACATTATAATGCCGAAACGTGACGGTCTTAGCCTTATGAAGAAGCTGGGACAGTCAAGGCTTGCGAAAAAGCCTATGTTTATCGCACTTTCGGTTACAGGCAGCGAGAGAATTATGGATGCGGCGCAAAATGCGGGTGCTGAATATTTTCTTTTGAAGCCACAGTCGAATGAAGCCATTTATGACACTATCCGGAACTTTGGAAACACTTCAGGAAGGACAAGCTTTGAGGTTTCGAGAAGCGAGGACAAGAAGACCTATGACCTGGAGGCACTGGTTACTGAGTCAATCCACGAGTTGGGCGTTCCTGCTCATATCAAGGGTTATCAGTATGTGAGAACCGCTATTATGATGGTGGTTGAAAATATGGAACTGCTGAATTATATTACAAAGCAGTTGTATCCTGTTATTGCGAAAAAGTACAGCACCACATCTTCGCGCGTTGAGAGGGCTATAAGACATTCCATAGAGGTTGCATGGTCGAGAGGAAGGCCTGAAACAATGAATCAGGTTTTCGGCTACACAATAGACACAGGAAAGGGCAAACCTACAAATTCTGAGTTTATTGCAATGGTGGCAGATAAAATCCGATTGCAAATCAAATAAATTGCTTCCCCAAAAGTATTATACTACCAACTTATACCAAAAAAATAATGACGGGATTTCCCGTCATTGTTTTTTTTATCGCCTTTTAAAAAGGTTCTTCCTCGTTATCACGTTCAATCTCCTGGTCCCATACGAGATAAATCCAGGTTTCGTCCTGCGCTTTTGCTATGAACATTGCGGCGGCGAACAGGCAGAGTGTGATAATATCTGCATAGTTGTTAGTAATCCAGAATGAAGATAAAAATCCGTTGCCTGAAACTATATTAAGAAGTATCGGGATAAGCACTCGACCGGATGCGACGTACAATGCGAGTTTACACACCTTGTCTTTATGGTCGTCAAAGTTAAGACCTGTATAGATGCATAAAGCGGCATATAAAAGTGTAAAGATATTTCCAAGCCATGAGTATGTATCCCAATATACATAGGATGCCACGAATGAGTTTTCTTTTGCCGACTGGAATGCTGTAATGGCGGCATTTGAGAAAAATCCGCCAAAGCCGTTGGCACCAAGGTACCAGAAAATCCAGAAGAACGTAATAATCTGCAGAACACCGTATGTAATGAATGTATACTTTATCATTTTGATGCGGTCAAAAAGCGCAACAGACGGAAGAAGAAACACCAGCGGAATAAGAATCGGGCCTACTATCTTTGAAAGCCAGTACGCAATGTTCGGAAGCGTTGCCTTTCCGTAGGTGATGGCGTTAATAATGAAGTCAAGGTTGTTTGTTACAAAAAAACCAATTCCGAAAATTAAAGAAATCCCCATCAGTATCCTGAAAGTACGATGTATCATAAAAGGATTTTGTCTTGTCATAATATCCTCCTGTTCTGCCGATTAAAAACAATGGGCAGGCTAAGTTTTTATACAATACCATAATACCACAGTGCTTTGCAAAATTCAAGAGAAAAAATGTAAAACAAACGGCAAATAAAATCCTTGAAATTCGCAAAAAACTATTTACTTTATGCGGATTTTTTGGTATAATATATTGTGTATATCTATATTAAAATTTGGCGGTGAACTAATGCTTGGTTTAACAAATATATTGATAAATGTGCCTATAGCTTTAATAGCTATAACAGGGCACGAACTTGCACATGCATGGGTGTCTTCAAGGTTGGGCGACCCGACACCGAGATATGAGGGAAGACTTACTTTGAACCCTCTTGCACATCTTGACCCTATCGGTACTCTTCTGATGATACTGACAGGATTCGGCTGGGCAAAGCCCGTTGGCGTTAACCCTATGTATTATAAGGACAGAAAAAAGGGTATGGCGCTTGTTGCTTTAGCAGGCCCTGTTGCAAACTTTTTAATGGCTTTTGCGGGAATTTTAATAGCAGTTGTCCTGATGGTTTTAGGCGGAAAGCTTGGCTGGAACACAAATGTAATTTCAACTATTTTCTCTGTTGCAGACCTTTTCTGTTTCAGAAATTTATGTCTTATGGTATTTAACTTAATCCCGATTCCGCCGCTTGACGGCTCAAAAATATTGGGAATGTTTTTGCCGAACAGAACATACTATAACGTTTTGCAATACGAACGCTATGCGATTATTCTTATAATGCTCCTGTCCGTTACGGGAACATTCAACGCAATAATCGGCAGCGGTGTAAGTATATTTTACGGGGCGATTTTAAGGGCGGTATCATCCCTTGTTTCCCTGATAGTATAAGGCGGTATATAAATGGATACAATGCTATATAAGCTGGATTCCTTTGAAGGACCTTTGGACCTTTTGCTGCATCTTATTTCCAAGAACAAGGTGAGCATTTATGACATACCTATTGTGGAAATAACATCCCAGTATTTAGAGGCCATTGATGGCATTGAGGAATCGCAGCTTGAGAATACAAGTGAATTTCTGGTTATGGCGGCGCAGCTTCTTTACATCAAGTCAAAGATGCTTCTTCCGAAAAATGAGGAAGAGGAGGACGAAGAAGACCCGAGAGATGATTTGGCAAGGCGTCTGGCGGAATACCAGAGCTATAAAGAAGCATCGGGCGAGCTTCGTAAGACAGAGTTTGCGTCAAGGTATATGTTCTTTAAGGAGGAGGAAAAAATCGAATTTCCGCTCCCTGAATATAACAAAAAGCATACCATTGATGAGCTTACAGATGCCTTTAATTCCATTATGCAAAGAAAACTCAGGTTTGCAAAACCGGAAAAACGTGCATTTTCAGGAATTGTCGGCAGGCAGAAGGTTTCTGTTGAAAAGATGACGGAGGAACTTTTCGGGCGTATTAAGAAAACGGGCAGACTTCAGTTCAAAAAAGCGTTTTCGGGAAGGAAGTCCAAACCGGAGCTTGTGGCAACATTCCTTGCCATACTTGAAATGATACGTTCAAACAAAATTTTAGCAGAATATGACGAAGAACATAAAGATTTTATTTTAATAAAAACTAAAAAAGAGGTAGCAGATGAATAACGATAAAATCCCTTACGCCATTGAGGGAATACTTTTTGCAGCAGGCGAGCCGGTTAAAACTGCAAAGCTTGCGGCTGTGCTTGAGATTGAAACCTCCGCCGTGGAGGAGGCCGTAAGGCTTTTGAAATATGAATATGACACTCAGGAAAGAGGTCTTATGATTATTGATATTGACGAGGGCTATCAGATTTGCTCACGTCCTGAATATTATAATTACATACAGGTTATTTTAGGTGACCAGAGACGTCAGGCACTTTCCAATGCGGCAATGGAGGCACTTGCCATAATTGCCTATAAGCAGCCTGTAACAAGAGGTCAGATTGAGTACATAAGAGGCGTTAACTCGGATAGTGCGGTGAACCGTCTTTGTGAGCGAGGTCTTATTGAGGAATGCGGACATTTAGATGCACCGGGAAGACCTATTCTTTACAGAACAACACAGAACTTCCTAAGATGCTTCGGGCTTTCAACTCCAAAGGATTTGCCGGAGCTTGACTTATCAAAGCTAAGCCCTGAATATGAACAGATTTCCTTGCAGATGGACGAGGATACAGAGATTGAGGGGCAGGAGGCTATGATACCAGAAGACGAAGAATAATCGCAGAAAGGATGCGGCAATATGAAAATTGCACTTATAATTTTAGCAGGCATTATAGCGCTGATTTTTGTCTTGTTGCTGCTTCCTGTCAGACTTTTGGTGGACTATAAAAAGGACGAGGTGACGAACGAAAAGTCGCTTGTTCTTCGGTATATGTTCTGGAATTTCAAGCTTTTTGGGGACAAAAAGAAAGAGAAACCAAAGCCAAAAGAAAAGCCAAAGGAAGAAAAAAAGCCACTTTCTTTTGAGGAAAAAAGGGACAAGGTTTCAAAGTATATACAGATTTTTGAGGATACAAAGGACGAGGCTTGTGAAATCCTTGACTATGCATCTGAAAAAGCGATTATATTTGAGAAGGTTTATACAGACATTGAGTTTGGCTTTGAAGATGCCATGCATACCGGAATATTTACCGGAGTTTTGAACGGGTTTGTATATGGGGTTTTAGGATTTATACATCAACATTCACAGCTTTTGGATATGAGAGTGAATATTCAGCCGTTTTTTGATAAACCCTGCTTTAAAGTGCAGGCAGGGTGCATACTTCGGCTTAAAAATGTGCATATTATAATTGTTGCAATAAATATACTTAAAATACTAAGAAAAATCAGGAAAACGGAAAGGAGCAGTTAATTATGGCAGAACATCCTATTCAGGGTCTTATGGATACTGCGATGAGCAATATCAAATCCATGGTAGACGTTAACACAATCGTTGGGGAGCCGGTGACAACACCGGACGGAACGGTGATTATCCCGATTTCTACAGTAAGCTTCGGTTTTGGTGCGGGTGGTACACAGTTTGCGGCAAAACAGGATACTGTAACACCGGACAACCCTATGTTCGGCGGTGGATGCGGCGGCGGAGCGAATGTTAAACCGATTGCATTTTTGGTAGTTGGCGGCGGAAATGTAAGACTACTTCCAATCAGCAACAGAACAACGCCTGTTGATAAGATTATCGATATGGTTCCGGAGGTTGTTGACAAGGTGAACGGTGCATTATCAGGAGCGGTTGACAAGTTTGTTTCAAAGCGTGACAAAAAAAGCGGCGAAGCCAAAGAAAGTCAGGAAGCACCGAAGAAAACATACGTAGATATAGCAGAATAATATTAAGGGTTGCAAAATGCAACCCTTAATTGAAATTTAAGGAGAATTCTCGTGGCATATACAAAGAGAGATAAAATTTTGATGAGGGTACAAAAACCCACAAGATACACAGGCGGCGAGCTTAACAGTGTTATGAAGGACAAGGAAAAAGTAGACTGCCGTTTCGGGTTTTGTTTCCCTGACACTTATGAAATAGGAATGTCCCACCTTGGTATGAAAATTTTATATCACGGACTTAATAAGCGTAGCGATACATGGTGCGAAAGAGTATTTGCACCCTGGGTTGATATGGAAGCAGAGATGCGTGAAAACGATATGCGGCTTTTTGCGCTGGAAAGCGGTGATGAGGTAAAGGATTTTGATATCTTAGGTTTCAGTCTTTCCTATGAGCTTGCATATTCAAACGTCATAAATATGCTGGACTTGGCAGGTATTCCTGTCTTGGCAAAGGACAGAGGAGAAGACGACCCGATTGTTTGTGCAGGAGGGCTTTGCGCATATAATGCAGAGCCGATTGCGGAGGTTTTTGACTTTATGACATTAGGCGAAGGCGAAGAAATTCTGAGCCTTGTTACCGATGAATACATAAAGTGGAAAAAGAGCGGAAAGAAAGATAAGCAGGAGTACTTAAAGGCAATCGCAAAGCTTGAGGGTGTTTATGTTCCGTCTTTTTATGATATTTCATATAACGCAGACGGCACAGTTTCGGCTATTACACCAAACACGCCTGAAGCGAAGCCTGTTGTCAAAAAGCGCATAATGGCGGACTTTGACGCCGCTTATACGCCAGAGGAGGTAATTGTGCCTTTCGGCGAAGTGGTGCATGACAGAGTTATGCTTGAAGTTTTCAGGGGGTGTATCCGTGGTTGCAGATTTTGTGAGGCGGGCTATGCGTACCGACCTGTACGAGAACGAAAAGCAGACCACCTGATTGATATTGCGGACAAGCTTTTAAGTTGCAGTGGATACGATGAAATTTCCCTGTCTTCCTTGAGTACAAGTGACTATACAGAACTTAAAGACCTTACTGACGGACTTCTTGATTTGACCGAGGAAAAGAAAATCGGTCTATCTCTGCCGTCACTTCGTATAGATAACTTCTCTTTGGAACTTATGAAAAAGGTTCAGAAGGTAAGAAAGTCAGGTATTACCTTTGCACCGGAAGCGGGTACACAGAGGATGCGTGATGTTATAAACAAAAATATCACAGAAGATAATATTTTAAAGTCAACAAAAATGCTTTTTGAGGGCGGTTGGACAAACGTTAAATTGTACTTCATGATTGGACTTCCAACCGAAACCGATACCGATATTGAGGGTATTGCCGACCTTTCGCAAAAGGTTTTAGACCAGTATTTCTCAATACCGAAAGAGGAAAGAGCAAAAAATATCAATATAACAACAAGTACCTCAAGCTTTATTCCAAAGCCGTTTACGCCGTTCCAGTGGGCAAAACAGGATAGCCGTGAAGAGATTGTAAGAAAACAGGACATCTTAAAGGCTACAATCAAGAACCGAAAGATAAAATATAACTGGCACGACAACCGTTCAAGCTATCTTGAGGGTGTTTTTGCACGTGGCGACAGACGCTTGTTGCCTGCGGTTTTGGAGGCAGTTAAAATGGGTTGCCGGCTTGACGGTTGGGATGAGGAGTTTAAGTTTGATAAGTGGATGCAGGCTTTTGAGAAGTGCGGAATTGACCCTGACTGGTATTTGAGAGAGCGGTCCTATGATGAGGTTCTTCCTTGGGACCATATTGATTTAGGCGTTACAAAAGAGTTCTTTATCCGCGAAAACGAAAAGGCAAAACGTGGCGAAACCACACCGAATTGCCGTGAAAAATGTGCCGGTTGCGGTGCAACAAGCTTTAAGGCAGGTGTTTGCTATGAGTAATTATGTTTTGAAATATTCGAGAGATGAGCGTGTTAAGTACATTTCGCACCTTGATTTTATAAGAACTTTCCACAGAACAGTTCGCCGTGCGGGACTTTCAATGAGCTTTTCGCAGGGCTTTAATCCCCATCCTGTAATGACAATCGCTATGCCGCTTTCTGTTGGCGTAACATCTGACTGCGAATACATAAAAATCGGGTTTTCGGAGGATTATTCCGAGAATGAAATTATGGAAAAGTTGAACGCCGCATTCCCTGTAGGATTTAAAATTCTGGCGGTACGAAAAACCGAGGGGAAAGAACTTGATTTTGCAAAGCTTGACAGGGCGATATATGACGTGGAGCTTGAGTGGAGCGGAAACGCCTTTGATGAAGCGAAATTTTTGGAAAACAAGTCTTTGCTTGTTATGAAAAAGACCAAAAGCGGTGAAAAGGAAGCAGATATAAGACCATATATCCACGAGTTTAAGGTTACAAGCCAAGATGAAAATAAAATGGAAATAACAATGTGTCTTGCGGCGGGAAATAACTATAACCTGAAGCCTGATACTGTAATTTCTGCAATGGAAAAGTACACCGAGGGTTTTAAGGTGGATTTCTTTGCAACACACAGAGCAAAGATTTTAGCAGGGAATAAAGAATTATTATAAAAATAAAAAAAGCACCGAAATTTCGGTGCTTTTTGATTTTAATACATTCCGCCCATTGATGGGTCCATAGCCGGTACTGCAGGAGTTGCCGGTGCCGGCTTATCTGCAACAAGGCTTTCTGTTGTAAGAACCATTGCAGCAACAGAAGCTGCATTTTGAAGAGCAGAACGTGTAACCTTAACCGGATCCACGATACCTGCCTTAATCATATCAACATACTCTTCTGTTAATGCATTGTATCCAATACCTTTCTTCTGGTCCTTAACCTTGTCAACAATAACGCTACCCTCTAAACCTGCGTTCTTTGCAATCTGTCTTACAGGTTCTTCTAAAGCTTTAAGAACAATCTGAACGCCTGTCTTTTCATCGCCTTCTGTTTCGTCTAAAAGTTTTGCAACTGTCGGGATAATGTTGATGTAGCTTGTTCCGCCACCTGCAACGATACCCTCTTCAACTGCAGCCTTTGTGGCTGCAAGAGCGTCTTCGATTCTGTACTTCATTTCCTTCATTTCAGTTTCTGTTGCAGCACCAACCTTGATTACAGCAACACCGCCTGCAAGCTTTGCAAGTCTTTCCTGAAGTTTTTCCTTATCGAACTCTGAAGATGTAGTTTCAAGTTCTGTTTTTATCTGGTTAACACGAGCCTTAATTTCAGCTTTGTCACCCATACCGTCAACGATAATTGTGTTTTCTTTCTGGATTTTAACCTGCTTTGCACGACCAAGCTGGAAAACTTGAGTATCCTTAAGGTCAAGACCAAGCTCTTCGGAAATAACCTGACCGCCTGTTAATGTAGCGATGTCCTGAAGCATTGCCTTTCTTCTGTCACCAAAGCCCGGAGCTTTTACAGGAACGCAGACAAATGTTCCGCGAAGCTTGTTAAGGATAAGAGTTGTCAGAGCTTCGCCCTCAACATCTTCTGCGATAATCATAAGCTTCTTGCCCATCTGAACAATCTGTTCCAAAAGCGGCAGGATTTCCTGAATGTTAGAAATCTTTTTGTCTGTAATAAGTATATAAGCATCGTCCAAAACTGCTTCCATCTTGTCGGTATCTGTAACCATATACGGAGAAATGTATCCACGGTCAAATTGCATACCCTCAACAATGTCTGAATATGTTTCGGCAGTCTTTGATTCCTCAACTGTGATAACGCCGTCAGCGGTAACCTTTTCCATAGCCTCGGCAATAAGCTCGCCGATTTCATCATTTGCGGCAGAAACTGCGGCAACTCTTGCGATGTCTGCCTTGCCGTTTACCTTCTTGGCGTTTGAAAGAAGCTCTTTAACTGCAACGTCAACAGCTTTTCCGATACCCTTTCTTACAATCATCGGGTTTGCACCTGCTGTAACGTTCTTTGTTCCTTCACGAACCAATGCCTGTGCAAGAAGTGTTGCGGTTGTTGTACCGTCACCTGCTATATCGTTTGTCTTTGTAGCAACTTCCTTTACAAGCTGTGCACCCATATTTTCGAATGGGTCGTCAAGCTCGATTTCACGTGCTATGGTAACACCGTCATTTGTGATAATCGGTGCACCGAATTTTTTGTCCAAAACAACATTTCTGCCCTTTGGCCCAAGTGTAATTTTAACGGTGTCTGCAAGCTGGTTAATGCCGCTCTCTAATGCGTGTCTTGCATCTTCGCCGAAAAGTATCTGCTTTGCCATTTAAAATCCCTCCAATTAGTCAACAATAGCCAAAACGTCTGACTGTCGTACGATTGTATATTCGTTGCCGTCAAGTTTAACTTCTGTACCTGCATATTTAGAGATAAGAACCTTGTCGCCAACTTTAAGTTCCATCTTAACTTCGTGTCCGTCAACAAGCCCGCCAGGGCCTACTGCAACAATTTCAGCATCCTGTGGCTTTTCCTGTGCAGCACTTGTTAAAATAATGCCGCTCTTTGTCGTTTCTTCAGCTTCCAGCATCTTTATAACAACCCTGTCAGCTAATGGTTTAATATTCATACTTTCGCCTCCTGATACTGTTTAGCACTCTACCTTGTAGACTGCTAACATTATATATTATATCTTTATTTCAGCCATTGTCAAGACCTGAGTGGGTAAATTTAGCATTTTAATTGGGAATTAAGCTAATTTATAAAGTTCTCAATCTTAGAAAAGCCATCTTCTTTACTGTATGCAACAACACCCTTGTTTAATTCCTTAATATCTTCGGGTGGGTAGTATGAGGTGTCAACGGTTACTGTGGTTAATGGGTTTTCTTCGCTGCCGGAGATTTCATAAAGCGTCAGAGCTTCGCCGTCAAGACGCATAATATAGATGGGCGAGGGCGGAAAAAGTGCTGTGTCAACATCCTTTTCGACATCATTTTTGTCGGACATAACCTCACGCCTTGGGTCGAGCTCGGCGGTATCGTTGGGGTCGGTGTTTTTTGAACAGGAAATTATAAGAGCAAAGGCTGCAAAAGTTACCGATGCAAGCATAATAAGACGCAATTTTTTCATACATTTTTCTCCTTTTTTAAAATGTGGTATCTTAGTTATATTTTCCAATTTTACAGCTTTTATACAAATATGTTTTTTTCGTTAATTATGTTGCATAAATCAAAGTTTTGTACTATAATATAATTGGATATAAATGTAACGTTATCCGGGAGGTGTCGTAAGTGAAGCGTGCAAGATCTCGAAACGAAAAAACCGGAATTACAAGAAAGACAACGGCGAAGAAAAATCCGGTTAAGATGAGAGAATTTAAAAAAGCTGAAAGGGCAGGGCGGATAGAAGAAAAGTCACCGTCCAAGGCTTATTTTGAGCAGAAACGAAAGGCAAAGAAAAAGGCAAAGCAGACTGTTTTTTTAAGAAAAATCGGGATAGCAGCAATTTTGTGCCTGTGCATAGGTTTTGTTGTGGTGCTTGGCGTTGGGTCGGGTATGTACGCCGCCATTTCAAACGAGGTGGACGACCTTGACTTTGAAAGCATTGCTTACAACTTCTCATCCATTGTCTATGCAGATGACAAGGACGGAAACTCTACAGAGGTGGCGTTTTTGCACGATGACGGGAACCGCGAATGGATTGATTCAGACAAGATACCAAATGTTGCAAAGGAAGCGGCTATATCCATTGAGGACGAAAGATTTTTAAAGCACGGCGGTGTGGACTTAAAGAGAACCACAGGTGCGGTCTTTGGATGGATTGGTTCTAAGATTACAGGAAAAGAGCCGTCTTATGGCGGAAGTACCATAACTCAGCAGGTAATGAAGAATATTACCAATGAAAAGGACAGAACCGTTACCCGAAAAATAAAGGAAATGATGAGGGCGGTGGCTCTGGAAAAACGCTTTACCAAGGACGAAATTTTAACAACATACTTAAACATCAGTTATTTCGGTAACCAGTGCTATGGCGTTGAGTCTGCGGCGAAGATGTATTTTTCAAAAAATGCCATTGATTTGACTCTTCCGGAAGCGGCGATGATTGTCGGTATAACACAGGCGCCTACACGTTTTGACCCGTTCAGAAACCCTGATAATGCTTTGGGCAAACGAAATACTGTTTTAAAGAAGATGTATGAGCTTGAAAAGATAACAGAGGAAGAGTATCAGGCTGCAGTAAACTCTCCGCTTGGCGTAAATGATTCAAGACGTTCACTAAACAGCTCTGTTTACAGCTATTTTGTTGACCAGGTTATAAACGATGTAATTGACGACCTTCAGGAACAAAAGGGATACTCGCAAAGCTTTGCCTCAAGTCAGGTATTCGGCGGAGGTCTTAAGATATACACCACAATGGACCCGAGTATTCAGGAGGCTATGGAAAGTGTGTATGAAAATACCGCAAACTTCCCGGGTGCAGCAAACGGCGTTCAGTCTGCAATGGTAGTGATTGAACCGAAAACAGGCGAAATCAAAGGAATTATAGGCGGAATCGGCAAGAAAACAGAAAGCCGTGGACTCAACCGTGCTACGCAGTCAAAGCGTCAGCCGGGGTCTTCTGTAAAACCGCTTTCTGTCTATGCGCCGTCTCTTGAAAATGGAAAAATTACAGCGGCAACAATTATTACAGACTCGCCGCTTACAGTAGGAACGTGGTCGCCAAAGAACTCATATACAGGGTTCAAGGGCGATATGTCGGTAAGACGTGCTATTGAAATTTCGGCAAATATTCCGGCAGTTAAAACACTACAAACTCTTGGAATAGAAAAGAGTTATGAATTTATGACCAAGAAACTTGGTTTTACTTCCTTAACAAATGACGACAAGAACCTGAGTGCTCTTGGTCTTGGCGGTATGACAAAGGGTGTGTCCCCTAAGGAAATGGCGGCTGCCTATGCCACATTTGCCAATAAGGGTGTGTATATAACTCCGCATACCTATACAAAGGTTTTGGATGCATCAGGCAAGGTGCTGCTTGAAACAAAGCCGGAAAAAACACGTGCAATCAGCGAAGCTAATGCATATATTATGACAAGCTTCTTAAAAGATGTAGTAAGCGGAAGCGCAGGAACCGGACGGAACGCAAGGCTTTCAAAGGTGACTGCATACGGAAAAACAGGAACAAGTAACGATAATAAGGATAAGTGGTTCTGCGGCTTCACAACAGAATATGCAGGTGCCGTATGGTACGGATATGATGCCAAAAAATCTGTAGGTTCAACCAATATATCCACACAGGTGTGGAAAAAGGTTATGGAAAAAGTTCACGAAGGTATGGGTGCATCAAGTATTGAAAAACCGGATAGCGTAACGGCTGTTTCGGTATGTCAGCTGACGGGAAAATTGTCATCATCAGGCTGCGTACACGGAAAGACGGAGTATTTTGCCAGAGGAACACTTCCAACCAAATATTGTAATAATGACCATAGCGGTGTTGTGGGTGCTATGACAGAGGAAAGCCCAAGTCCGTCACCAGAGGTTTCGGGGGCCCCTGAATCTATTGAAAACGGGGAGCTACAAAGTTCAGCAGAGCCGGAAATGCCAACAGGTAATCCTACAACGGCACCGACAAAGGAACCGGATGCAAGACCAACCAAAAACCCTGAAGCGACTAAAAGCCCGGAGGATGACGGAGTAATAACACTGGAATAAAATATAATGAAAAGGAGGCAGGATAAATGACAGAAAAAATATTGGAACTTCTTGAGGCGAAAAACTACTCTAAATTAAAAGAAATCCTGTCAGAAACCGAGCCGGCGGATATAGCGTATATGTTTGAAGATTTGCCGGAACGGAATATGCCTCTATTATACAGACTTTTGCCAAAAGAGCTTGCGGCAGAGGTGTTCGTAGAACTTGATACAGACACGCAGGAAATGCTGATTCGAGGATTTTCAGATGCAGAGCTTAAGGAAGTGTTAGACGAGCTTTACCTTGATGACGCTGTTGATATCATTGAAGAAATGCCTGCTAATGTGGTAAAGAGAATTATCCGTCAGACAGAGCCTGAGATGCGAAACAGTATCAATGAGATACTGAACTATCCAAAGGACAGTGCCGGCTCGGTTATGACTATTGAGCTTGTGGACTTAAAAGAGAGTATGACGGTACAGGACGCCTTTACAAGAATAAGACGTACCGGTCTTGATAAAGAGACTATTTATACCTGTTATGTAACTGACAAAAACAGAATACTTTTAGGTACAGTTTCTGCAAAAGACCTTCTTTTGTCGGACGAGGAGTGTGTGATTGCAGACATAATGGAAACAAACCCCATTTGCGTGCATACTCACGATGACAAGGAAGAGGTTGCTCTTGAACTTTCAAAATATGACCTTCTTGCAATCCCTGTTGTAGATAACGAGGAAAGACTTGTTGGTATCGTAACTGTCGATGACGCTATTGACGTCTTGCAGGAAGAGGCTACCGAGGATATTGAAAAGATGGCAGGTATTATGCCGTCTGAAAAGCCGTATCTTAAAACAGGTATTCTGGATACCTGCCGTCAGCGTATCCCCTGGCTTTTGCTTTTGATGGTTTCTTCTACCTTTACAGGAAAGATTATAACTCACTATGAGGACGCTCTCGGAGAGCTTCTGATTTTAACCGCATTTATCCCGATGATAATGGGTACAGGCGGTAATTCAGGAAGTCAGTCCTCTGTAACGGTTATCCGTGGTCTTTCTCTTGAGGAAATTGAATTCAGGGATATTTTTAAAATTCTCTGGAAAGAATTTGGCGTGGCACTTTTGTGCGGATTTATACTGGCGCTGGCAACCTTTGTGAAGGTGATTACTCTGGACGGAGAAACAGCAATGATAGGGCTGGTTGTGGCTCTCACAATGTTCTTCACAATCCTTTTGGCAAAGCTTGTGGGCTGCGTTTTGCCGCTTCTTGCGAAAAAGGTCGGGTTTGACCCTGCGGTTATGGCAAGCCCGTTCATTACCACTATTGTAGATGCTTTGTCGTTGGTTGTGTACTTTGATATTGCGTCAAGAATACTTAAACTATAAAAAAACATACGCTTCGAAGGTTCGGAGCGTATGTTTTCTTTTTTTTAGAACAAATTAATAATTTTTGCTGTTTGAGTTGTTGTTCTTGTTCTGATTTGAGTTGTTATTGTTGTTATTATTCTTGTTAGTGTTGTTAGTGTTGTTTTTGTTTGAGTTAGTGTTCTTGTTCTGGTTGTTATTTGGCACTTTTTTCACTTCCTTTCCTGTGAGTATTTTTATCTTTTCCAAAGTCATAAAAAATATTCAAAAAAGGTGCATTTTGTGGCGAAAAACTGGGCTAAAACCCTTGAAAAATTCTTTGAAAAATGGTATAATAAACTATAAAGAATTTTGTGGAGAAAATCATGCGGGAAAAGATTTGGAATTATAAAAATAAGGCTCTTACAATGGAAGAAATCGGGGAGTTTTCAGAAGCTTGTAAAATTGGTGCGGCACTTTCTGTAATTTTATTAAATCGTGGAATAAACACTCCAAAAGCTGTAAATTCATATATGAAAAAAAGTCTTGAAGACATACATAATCCTTTTATGCTTGACGGTATGGAGGAAGCAGTTTGCCGCATACTTTCTGCTATAGAAAAAAAGGAAAAAATTGTAATTTACGGTGACTATGACGTTGACGGTATAACTGCAACCGCAACGGTGTATAAATTTTTGAAATCACAAGGCGCAGAGGTGTCTTATTATATCCCTGACAGGTTTTCCGAAGGATATGGACTAAACATTCTTGCCATAAACAAAATGGCGAGAGACGGCGCAAAGCTTATGATAACTGTTGACTGCGGTATTACGGCTGTGGGAGAGGTGGAATTTGCCAAAACACAAGGTCTTGACATTATAATAACTGACCACCATACCTGCCGTGAGGAACTGCCGAAAGCGGTTTCTGTCATAAACCCGAAAAGAGCGGACAGCTCATATCCGTTTTCGGGTCTTGCCGGAGTCGGCGTTGCCTTTAAGCTGGTGCTTGCCCTTGCAATAAGGCTTGGAATGAACACCCGTGAGGTGTTTATGGAATATGTGGATATGGTTGCCCTTGGAACTATTGCCGATGTTGTTCCGCTTGTTGATGAGAACAGAGTTATTGCAGATAAGGGAATAAATGCCATTGAAAATACAAACAATAAGGGAATGCGTGCGCTTATGGATATAGCAGGTGCAGGCGGAAAGAATGTTGATGCAAATTCTGTTGCATTCTTTGCGTCTCCGAGGCTTAATGCAGCAGGCAGGCTTGAAAATGCATCTCTTTCTGTTGAGCTTATGATTTGCGATGATGAAGACAGGGCAAAAGAGATTGCAGAACATCTTGACAGACTTAATTCCCAACGCAAAGAGATAGAACAGAAGATTTTTGAAGAGGCATATCAAAAGGCTGCCAGAATGGGTGAAGACCAACTGGTCTATGTAATCAGCGGTGAAAACTGGAATCACGGCGTTATCGGTATTGTGGCGTCCCGGATTGCAGAAATGTTTTACCGACCTTGCATACTTATTTCGGTAGAGGACGGCAAAGGCAAAGGCTCGGGGCGTTCTGTTGCGGAAATGAACCTTTTTGATGCGCTGTCGTACTGTGAAGACCTTCTGACCGCTTTTGGCGGACATTCACAAGCGGCAGGATTAAGCATTTCAAAAGACAATATCGAAGAATTCAGCAGGAAGATAAATGAGTTTGCAAAGAAAAATGTTGACGTTGCCGGATTGGTACCAAAGCTTGACATTGATTGCAATTTGAGCGGTTCAAGCGTTACTATGGCGGCGGCAAAGATGATTGAAAACCTTGCTCCGTTTGGTGAGGGGAACGAACTGCCTGTGTTCTCTATGCAGGGGCTTAAGGTGCTTGCAAGTCAGTCTATGGGCGTTGATAAAAAGCACTTAAGAGTGCGCTTATCAGACGGAAACAACATATTCAACGCCGTTGGATTTGGCATGGGCGAGCTTTCGGAAAGGCTTACCCCGGGAAGCGTTGTGAGTGTCGCGTTCAATATGAATGTGAATACATATCAGGGCAGTGAAAATTTGCAGCTTATATTAAAGGACATTAAATTTTAGGAGTGATTTTATGGATAACGAAAAACTGAATATTTTCCATACCTCCGAGAAATTGCCGCAGATTGCGGACGAGACTGATGTTATTGTTGAAAAAATTATAGATATGGTTAAGGCTTCATCGCCTAAATCAAACACCGATATGATTTATGTGGCGTACCGTATGGCAAAGGCGGCGCACAAAAATCAGTACAGAAAATCGGGTGATGCATATATAATCCACCCTGTTCAGATTGCTTATATTGCGGCGGAACTTTCAATGGATAACGTGGCTATATGTGCAGCACTTCTTCATGACGTTATCGAAGATACACCGTATACCTTTGAGCACGTTGCTATGCTTTTCGGTACAAGTGTTGCCGAGATTGTTGACGGAGTTACAAAGCTTAAGAAAATCCAGTACCGCGACCATCAGGATCAGCAGGTGGAGAACTTAAGAAAAATGTTCTTTGCCATGAGTAAGGACATCAGAGTTATTATGATTAAGCTCATTGACCGCCTGCACAATATGCGAACACTGGGCTTTATGTCTACCGAAAAACAGCTTGCTATAGCAAAGGAAACTCTTGACGTATATGCGCCGCTTGCACACCGTCTTGGTATTTCTAAAATCAAGACAGAGCTTGAGGATTTGTCATTAAAGTATCTTGACCCTATAGCATATCACGAAATTGAAGAGAGCGTTGCTATAAAAAAGAAAGAGCGGGAAGACTTTATTTCGGGAATTATGGCAAGCCTTAAAACAAGGATAAAGGATAGCGGAATTGCGTGTGAAATTACGGGCAGAGAGAAGCATTCCTACAGTATTTTCCGCAAAATGTATGCCCAGAACAAAACCATTGACGAAATTTATGACCTTTTTGCACTGCGTGTTATTGTTGATACGGTTGCAGAGTGTTATGCTGTTTTGGGTATAGTTCACGAAATGTATACACCGCTTCCGATGCGATTTAAAGACTATATCGCAATGCCGAAGCCGAATATGTATCAGTCGCTTCATACCACCGTTGTAGGATCGGACGGTATGCCTTTTGAAATACAGATAAGAACCCATGAGATGCATAAGATTGCACAGGAAGGTATCGCAGCACACTGGAAATATAAAGAGGGCAAAGCCGGTAACGATGCTATGGATAAAGAGCTTGAGTGGGTAAGAAACCTTATGGAAACTCAGGCAGATATTATGGACCCTGATGTGTTTATGAACAGTCTTAGGATAGATATGTTCTCAGACCAGGTGTTCGCATTCACTCCGCAAGGCAAGGTTATACCTTTACCGAATGGTTCAACGGCAATTGATTTTGCATTTGCAATCCATACTCAAGTGGGAAGCAAGATGGTGGGCGCAAAGGCGAACGGAAAAATTGTCCCTAACTCATACAAGCTTATAAACGGAGACATTATCGAAATTCTGACATCTCCGCAAGCAAAAGGACCAAGCCGTGACTGGTTAAGCATTGTTAAAACTTCACAGGCCAAAAGCAAGATTAACCAGTGGCTTAAGCGTGAGCGCCGTGACGAAAATATTATCCGCGGAAAAGAACTTCTTGAAAAAGAGGCAAAGCGTGTTAATATACCATTCTCAAAGCTGTTCCGTGATGAATGGCTGCAGGGAGTTTACAGAAAATATAATATGAATGAAGGTCTTGAGGACCTTTATGCAAGTGTTGGTTATGGCGGACTCTCATCTCATAAGATTGTTATGAGGCTCCGTGAGGAGTATATGAAAGAGCAAAAGGCAACTCAACCTGAGGGGGTTGTTGCTCATGAGCGAAAGCGCAAGTCAAGCTCCAACGGTATTGAGGTTTTAGGTATAGACAACTGCCTTGTAAGGCTTTCAAAATGCTGCAGCCCCGTACCTGGTGATGCAATCGTGGGATTTATCACAAAGGGCAGAGGGGTTTCGGTTCACAGAGCAGATTGCCCGAACATACAGTCAGATGTTTTGCCTGATGAGGATAAATTCAGGTTTATAAAGGTGAAATGGGCGGAAACTGCCGGAAACTCATATATTGCAACGCTTCGGGTTGAGGCTCACGATATGCCTGGTATGATGATGAAGATTTCAACAGTTTTAGCAGAACTTGAATTGAACTGTGTTTCAGTTAACGCAAAAAGCACTAAAGACAGAATGTCGGTAATGACGCTGGGCGTTGAAATCCGCACCACAGAGGAGCTTGAAAAGGCTATGACCCGAATTAACGGAATTTCAGGCGTTGTAAGCGTTACAAGAACAACAAATTAGAGGAATATTATGGAAAAGTATATTGAGGAAGTAAAAATTACAACCGAATTTATAAAACTTGACCAGCTTTTGAAGTTTGCCAATATCGCAGAGTCAGGCGCTATGGCAAAGGAGATGATTGCTGATGAAATCGTGTCGGTAAACGGAGAAATCTGTACTATGCGAGGCAAAAAAGTACGTCCGGGCGATTCGGTTTTAGTAGAGTTTGAAGATGAAATTTTTGAAATAACGGTGAACTGATAATGATTGTTAGAAGCTTATCCGTGGCAAATTTCCGTAATTACAGGCAGGAAAAGATAAACTTTGCAGAAAACACCAATGTTATTTACGGGAATAATGCCCAGGGAAAAACCAACCTTTTAGAAGCCGTTTATCTGTTTTCCCACGGCAAAAGCCACCGAACAAAGTCCGACTCCGAGCTTGTATCCTTTGGTCAGGATTTTGCAAGGCTTTCTCTTGAATTTGCCGATAAGGACAGGGAGTACAGAGCTGCATTTTACCTTGAGGCAAACGGCAAAAAAAGAGTTAAGATAAACAATGTGCCTATAACAAAACTGTCTATGCTGATGAGGTACTTAAACGTGGTGATGTTTTCACCCGAAGACCTTGACATAATAAAGGGCGCACCGCAAATAAGGCGTAAGTTTTTAGACGAGGCAATAAGCCAGCTATATCCTGTGTATCTTAAAACCCTGATATCATACCACAAGAACCTTGCGCAGAAAAATAACCTTTTGAAAAAACTGCGTATTCAGGGCAAAACCGAAGACGATATGCTTTTAGTATGGAACGAGCAGATTGCAGAAGACGGCAGTAAGATTATGGAATACAGGCGTGATTTTTTAGAGGCGATATCCAAGTTTGCGACTGAAATTCATAAAAACATAAGCGGTGAAAAGCTGACATTACAGTACGTTCAAAGCGTGGAATGTGACGAGATAAACAAAGAGAATTTTCTTGAGAAACTAAATCAGGGAATGGCTCGAGAGATTGAAAACGGGTCAAGCCTTTACGGTATTCAAAGAGACGATTTGAAAATTTTTATAAATGACCGTGAGGCAAAAACCTATGCTTCACAGGGTCAGCAAAGAACCGCTGTATTAAGCATTAAAATGGCACAAATGGAGCATATAAACGAAGTCCGAGGAGAATACCCTGTACTGCTTTTGGACGACATAATGAGCGAGCTTGATATTACAAGACGACAGTTTTTGACCGAGAAAATACGTGGGAAACAGGTTATTATAACCTGCACTGATGCAGAAGAGGAAAACCCTGTCGGCACTGAGTTTTTCAGGGTGGAGGCAGGAAAAATTATAAAGGATAATAAGCTATGATGTATCTTCATTTAGGAAACGATGTTGTTGTGGATATGAGTACGGTTGTGGGTATATTCGATATGGATAACACAACGGTATCACATCAGACACGAAACTTTTTGCAAAAAGCACAAAAGGACGGGATTGTAATTGACGTGGCAGAGGACTTGCCAAAATCATTTATCGTAACCGAATCAGGCGGAAAAACCTGTGTATATATATCATCACTGGCATCAAGAACACTTTACGGAAGAACAAAATCTGATAATTATTTGAATTAGGAGTTATAGTAATGGAAAAAGTTGAAACAAGATATGACGAAAACCAAATACAAGTCTTAGAAGGTCTGGAAGCGGTAAGAAAAAGACCAGGTATGTACATCGGTAGTACCGGTCCAAGAGGTCTGCACCATTTGGTATATGAAATCGTAGACAACAGTGTGGACGAAGCATTAGCGGGATACTGTAAGTCTATCAGCGTTACCATTCAGAAAGACAATTCCATCAAAGTAGAAGATGACGGTAGAGGTATGCCGGTTGACAAGCATCCGAAACTGGGTATCCCTGCGGTAGAAGTTATTCATACAGTATTACATGCTGGTGGTAAGTTCGGCGGCGGCGGATACAAAGTATCCGGTGGTCTTCACGGGGTAGGTGCATCTGTAGTAAATGCCCTTTCCACAAAGATGGAAGTTGAAGTAAAGAGAAACGGTAAGATTTATAAGCAGGAATATGAAAGAGGTAAGACAACTATGCCTCTGACAGAAATCGGCGAATCCAAGAAGACAGGTTCTACATCTATCTTCTGGCCGGATCCAGAAATCTTTACAGAAACAACAGAATATGACTATGAAACTCTGCAGCACAGACTGAGAGAAATGGCCTTCTTAAACAAAGGCATCAAAATCTCCCTGGCTGATGAAAGAGAAGGTCAGAAAAAGAAGGAAGTCTTCCATTACGAAGGCGGCCTGAAGGAATTCGTGCAGCACCTGAATAAGAATAAGGAAGCGGTCTGCGACCCGATCTATATCAAGGGGGAAAATGGAGGGATCCTGGTGGAGATCGCGGTTCAGTATATCAACGAGTTCCATGAAAATGTACTGGGCTTTTGCAATAACATTTTCAACGCGGAAGGCGGAACGCATCTGACAGGCTTCAAGACCGCATTTACAACGGTCATGAATACCTATGCGCGGGAGCTGGGGATCCTGAAGGAGAAGGATACGAACTTTACCGGCGCGGATATCCGGAACGGGATGACGGCCGTGATCTCGATCCGGCATCCGCAGCCGTCCTTCGAAGGACAGACCAAGACCAAGCTGGACAATGCGGATGCTGCGAAAGCGGTATCGAAGGTCACCTCCGATGAGATCACGCTGTTTTTTGACAAGAATCTCACAACGCT
>JAZOVJ010000045.1:0-3184 GCA_045658645.1 Clostridia bacterium
TTTGTCAAACTCAAGAGTTTTAAAAACCGATTTGTCCATTATATCTCTCCAAAGTACATATTTATCTCATTTTATTGTACCACTATTTCAGCATAAAAACAATAACTTTATTGCAAAAAAGACAATTATGTGATATAATGATTTCATCAAAGATGAAATCAGCGATATAAATCTCTTGCGAGATTTTCGATATGTCATAAATGACTCGATATGCCTTGCGGCTCGATATGTTGCCTTACAGCAACGAGATTTATAGCATATCGAGTTTTGAGCAAAGCGAAAAACATATCGAATTTACGGAGTAAATATATCGAGCAAACTTTAGTTTGCATATCGACAAAAAATCGGCATCTAAACCGTACACCAATTTTATAATGAGTTCATTAAAATGAACTAAATGAATATTGAAAAATGAATAATGAAGAATTAAGGAAAAGAATATGAATGCCATTAAATTAAAACAGAAATTAGAAAAGAAATATCCATACAGAATAGAACTTCACGCCCATACCAAGCCACAGAGCTGGTGCGGTGAAGCCAAGCCGGAAGAATTGGCGGAGATTTATTCAAAAAAAGGTTATGACGGCATTGTTGTTACCAATCATTTTATGATGAACTGCGGTGACAAGGAATATATAAAGGGCGAAACCAAGGAAGAAAAACTGAAAAATTACCTTTCAGGCTACGAAGACACAAAAAAAGCCGGTGAAAAGCTTGGTTTAAAGGTTTACCTTGGTCTTGAAATTCGTTTTTCAAAAGAAAATAATAACGACTATCTGATATATGGTGTGGATGATGAAATCACATCAATCTGCTATGACAATTTACATGAAGACCTTGCATATTTTAAGGAAAATGTGGCACTGCCAAAGAGCGTGTTTGTTCAGGCACATCCGTTCCGTGACGGAATTTCTCCGGCAGACCCTGCACTTTTAGACGGCGTTGAAACCTTTAATATGCATCCGGGTCACAATTCGAGGGTCGCTTTTGCCTGCCGGTATGCAAAGGAAAACAATTTTAACATCAGAGTTGTGGGAAGCGATTTTCATCATTTAGACAAGGGTCACGAGGGAGTTTCGGCTTTGAGAACAAAGGTTCTTCCGAAGGACTCGTTCCACCTTGCCGAAATTTTAAAGTCGGGTGACTATTTGTTTGAAATCGGCGAAACCGCATTGGTTATGCCGTAAGAGGAAAAATATGGATATTAAGTTTATGCAAGAGGCTGTCCGCCAGGCAAAAAAGGCGGAGGCAATAGATGAAACGCCTATCGGTGCGGTTATAGTTAAAGACGGCAAGATAATTGCCCGTGGCTATAACAAGCGTGAAACAAAGAAAAACGCACTTATGCACGCCGAGGTAATCGCCATTGACAAGGCATGCAAAAAGCTGGGCGGTTGGCGGCTCCCCGGCTGCGATATTTACGTGACGTTAGAGCCGTGCCCTATGTGTTTGGGCGCTATAATCCAGGCACGGATTGAGAATGTCTATTTCGGGGCATACGACCAAAAATCAGGCTGTCTCGGAAGCTGTTGTGATTTATCGGGGATATTACCGCATAAGATAGCATACGAGGGCGGTATTATGAAAACCGAATGCGAAGAAATTTTGAAAAAATTTTTTAAAAATTTGAGAAAGAGGGAAAAACAGAAATGAACTTTAACGAAAAAACAAAAAAGATAGTATGTGCAGTTTTGGCGGTAGCATTATGCCTGCCGATTGCTTTAGGAATTATATCCATGTTTTCAATGTAATTTTGAATAAAAAATCACCTTTTGGATAATTTAATATCAGGAGGTGTTTTAGAATGAACTGTCAACCAAACGAAAGTATTAAATGTACTGTAGAAGAATGTAAATATCATTGCAAATCAAAGGACTATTGCTCACTTGACTGCATAACAGTAGGAACACATGAGCCAAATCCGACAATGAACGAATGCACAGATTGTAAGTCTTTTGAATTGGCATAACAAAACGGGAGGGCAGGTTAACTGCCCTCTTTTAATTCAGGAAGATAAAAATGGAAAATAAATTTAAATACACACTTGACAATAAAAGATACCATACCTGGAACTATCACTTAAACAGTCTTTTTGGCGAAAAGGTGTTCAAGGTTGCGTTAAACGGCGGATTTACCTGCCCGAATATTGACGGCACAAAGGGATACGGCGGTTGCACTTACTGTTTATCGGGAAGCGGTGATTTTGCGGGCAATCCCGAACACAGTGTTCTTCGTCAGTTTGAAGAGGTTAAGGCGCGGATGCATAAAAAATGGCCAAAAGCCAAATATATCCCGTATTTTCAGGCAAACACCAATACATATGCGCCTGTTTCGGTTTTGAAAGAGAAGTTTGAGCCTGTGCTGGCACAGGACGGCGTTGTGGGACTGTCGATAGCAACCCGTGCCGATTGTTTATCGGAGGATGTGCTGTTATACCTTGAGGACCTTTCAAAAAGAACGTACCTTATGGTAGAGCTGGGACTTCAGACCATATTTGACGAAACAGGGGAGCGAATAAACCGATGCCATAGCTTTAGCGAGTTTTTGAAAGGATACGGCGAACTGAAAAAGCGTGGCATAAACACCTGTATCCATTTAATACTGGGTCTTCCCGGGGAAACAACACAAATGATGAGGGAAAGTGCAAAGTGTGTGGCAGGGCTTGAGCCGACCTGCGTGAAGCTACACCTTTTACACATATTAAAGGGTACGAAAATTGCCAGGGAATACGAAAACGGCGAGTTTGAAACCCTGACGCTTACGGAATATGTTGAAACAGTTGTTGACTGCCTTGAATATTTCAGTGAGGAAACGGTAATTCAAAGGCTCACCGGTGACGGCGGACGTGACACCCTGATTGCACCGCTTTGGAGTCTTAAAAAATTTGTGGTTTTGAATGAAATTGATAAACTGATGTTAAAAAGGGATACCTATCAGGGCGTTAAGTTTGATAAGAAATGTAAAAATTGTCCATAATCGCCAAAACGAACCGCTCGGCGTCCTATAAGGGCATCAAATTTTAAAATAAACAAACAAAAAGCCTACTCCTTGAGGAGAAGGTGTCAGCTTTGGCTGACGGATGAGGTGGGAATGAACAAAACAAGCAATTCAAAATTAACGGGTAATGCCAAAACTTTAAGAAAGAATATGACCAAGGAAGAACGACACCTTTGGTATGATTTTC
>JAZOVJ010000046.1:0-22592 GCA_045658645.1 Clostridia bacterium
GATACCACAGCAGTTGCAATAGCTGCAGCAATGCATGCAGACCTTTGCGAAATATATACCGACGTAGATGGTGTATACACTGCAGATCCGAGAATCGTGCCGGATGCTAAGAAGCTTGATGATATTTCATTTGACGAAATGCTCGAGCTTGCAAGTCTTGGTGCAAATGTTCTTCACAACCGTTCGGTTGAAATGGCTAAAAAATATAATGTTAATATGTCGGTACGTTTCAGCCTTAATACCAATGAGGGAACGTATGTTAAGGAGGAAAGCAAAGTGGAAAAGATGCTCGTTAGAGGTGTTGCAAGAGATAATGATGTTGCAAGAATTTCATTGTGCGGAGTTGAGGATGTTCCTGGAAAGGCATTCACAGTATTTGCACTTATTTCAAAGGAAGATATCGGTGTTGATATTATTCTTCAGTCAATCGGAAACAACGGCAAGAAGGACATCAGCTTTACTGTAAAGGAAAGCGACCTTGACCGAGTTTTAGCAGTTTTAGAAGAAAATAAAGACACAGTTTGTGCAGAAGAAATCAAGTATACAAAGGACGTATCAAAGGTTTCAATCGTTGGTGCAGGCATGGTTAACAATGCGGGTGTTGCAACAAAGATGTTTGAAGCACTATACAATGCACATATCAATATCAGTATGATTTCAACATCTGAAATCAAGATTTCAGTTCTGGTTGACCAGAAAGATGCAGAACGTGCTGTAAATGCAGTTCACGACAAGTTCTTACTTGACTAATAAAAAATAGTTTATCAAGGCATTCTTGCCTTGATAAATTTTTATACAGAGGTATTATTATGAGCGATAAAATTATCGGCAGAAATCCTGTGGCGGAGGCCATAAAATCAGGACGTGAAATAGACAAAATTATGGTCAAAAAGGGCGAAATTGAAGGCTCTTTAAGACCAATAATAAAAAAGGCACGTGATATGGGAATCCCTGTGGTTGAGGCAGAAAAAAACAAGCTTGACCAGTTGTCAGAAGGCGGAAACCATCAGGGCGTTATCGCATATGTGGCTGCTCACGACTATGCAAGCATAGACGATATTTTTGAAAATGCAGAAAAAAAGGGACATTCGCCGTTTATAGTAATTCTTGATAAAATCACCGACCCGCACAATTTTGGCTCAATCATAAGAACTGCAAACTGTGCCGGCGTTGACGGAATTATAATCCCAAAGCGTGGCAGTGTTGGGCTGAATGAGGTTGTTGCTAAAACCTCGGCAGGTGCTATTGAATATGTGCCTGTTTGCAAGGTGACAAATATTGCCCAGACGATTGATGCACTAAAAGACCGTGGTGTTTGGGTTGCAGGAGCAGAAGCCGGCGGGGAAACGATGTATAAAACAGACCTGAAAGGCTCAATGGCTTTGGTAATCGGCAGTGAGGGAGAAGGCATTTCACGACTTGTAAAGGAAAAGTGCGACTTTTTGGTTGAGATACCTATGTTTGGCGATGTAAACTCATTGAATGCATCTGTTGCGGCGGCAGTATTGATGTATGAAATAGTGCGTCAGAGAAGCAACTAACTTATGGAGGAATAACAATGAACAAAGCAGTAATTACAGTTATTGGTAAAGATACGGTAGGGATTATCGCAAAGGTAAGTAACCTTTTATTTGAAAACAGCATAAACATTCTTGATATTTCGCAGACAATTATGCAGGACTTATTCACAATGATAATGCTTGTGGATATAAAGGGCGTTCAGGTGGGCGACCTTCAGGAAAAGCTTGACGTGATTGCAGAGGAAATGAGCTTGTCAATAAGAGTTCAGAATGAAGAAATCTTTAACTCAATGCACAGAATATAAGGAGATTTATAATGCTGAATCCTTTTGAAATATTAGAAACCATAAATATGATAGATAAGGAAAACCTTGATATAAGAACTATAACTATGGGTATTTCCTTAAAAAACTGTGCAGACCCTGATATTGACAAGGTTTGCGAAAAAGTTTATAAGAAAATTACGACCTATGCAGGAAATCTTGTTAAGGTTGGCTGCGATATTGAAAAGCAGTTCGGTATCCCGATTATTAATAAAAGAATTTCCGTAACGCCTGTTGCAACATTGATTGATGTTTTAGAAGAAAAGACCATTGACAACTGCGTAAAGCTTGCAAAAACTCTGGACAGAGCTGCAAAAGACGTTGGTGTTAACTTTATCGGCGGTTTCAGTGCGCTGGTGCATAAGGATTTTACAGACGGCGAAGCGGCGCTTATCCGTTCAATACCAAGAGCTTTGTCTGAAACCGATATTGTGTGTTCAAGCGTAAATGTTGGAAGCACAAAAGCAGGTATTAATATGGATGCGGTTGCAGCTATGGGAAGAATTATAAAGCAGGCGGCGGAGCTTACCAAAGATAACGGCGGATTTGCCTGTGCAAAGCTTGTTGTTTTCTGTAACGCTGTTGAAGACAATCCGTTTATGGCAGGCGCTTTCCACGGCGAAGGTGAGGGCGAATGTGTTATTAACGTAGGCGTTTCAGGACCGGGCGTTGTAAAATGTGCTTTGGAAAAGGTTAAAGGCGAGCCTTTTGGCGTTGTTGCAGACACTATTAAAAAGACTGCATTCAAGATAACAAGAATGGGTCAATTGGTGGCACAGGAAGCATCAAAACGCCTTGGAGTGCCGTTTGGTATTGTGGACTTGTCATTAGCGCCAACACCTGCAGTAGGCGACAGCGTTGCATATATTTTGGAGGAAATGGGCCTTGAAAAGTGCGGAACACACGGAACAACCGCAGCTTTGGCACTTTTAAATGACGCAGTTAAAAAGGGCGGCGTTATGGCATCATCGTATGTTGGAGGCTTGTCCGGTGCGTTCATTCCGGTGAGTGAAGATGCCGGAATGATAAGTGCAGCAAAATGCGGAGCATTAACATTGGAAAAGCTTGAGGCTATGACTTGTGTATGCTCTGTGGGACTTGATATGATTGCAGTTCCGGGTGATACAACGGCTGAAACAATTTCTGCAATTATTGCAGACGAGGCGGCAATCGGTATGGTTAATACAAAAACCACAGCGGTAAGAATTATACCTGGCCCCGGCACAAAGGTTGGCGATACAGTTGAATTTGGCGGACTTTTGGGAAGCGGACCCGTGATGCCTGTTAAGGAATATTCAAGCAGTGATTTTATAGCTCGCGGCGGTCGAATCCCTGCTCCGCTTCAGGCACTTAAAAACTAAAAAGATATAAGAGTTGTCAAGAGATTGACAACTCTTTTTTAAGTAAAAAAGATTGAGAAAATTAGCCAAAACTATTGCAAACAGCGAACGAAAGTGCTATAATAACAAAGATGCAATAAGGAGAGGTGGCCGAGTGGCCGAAGGCGCAACATTGGAAATGTTGTGAGGGTAACACCTCCGTGAGTTCGAATCTCATCCTCTCCTCCATATAATTATGCCGTTTGGGGAAACGGCATAATACAAAATGTGCGCATATAACCGAGAGGTGACTTTTCGGTATATGCTCTTTTTTTCGAAATGCTAAAAAGGAGAGAAGTTTATGCTAAAGCGTTTGGCAAAATGTGTTCGTGAATATAAATTACCTACAATACTGACCCTGATTTTCATTGTTGGTGAAGCAGTTATTGAAACAGCAATCCCGTTTATAACCGCCAATCTGGTAAATGGAATTAAAAACGGCATAGAAATGGGTGATATCTTAAAAACAGGAGGAATTCTTGCCATAATGGCGGCTGTTTCCTTGAGTTTTGGTACTGCTGCGGGATTTACCAGTGCAAAAGCGTCTTCGGGATTTGTAAAAAATCTTCGAAGCGATATGATGAAAAAAATTCAGGAATATTCATTTTCAAACATTGACAAATTCTCATCATCATCTTTGGTTACACGTCTCACAACTGATGTAACCAATGTGCAGATGTCATTTATGATGCTGATACGAATTGCCATAAGAAGTCCGTTAATGCTTATATTCTCAATAGTTATGGCATATGTTATGGGCGGAAAGCTTGCCACTGCATTCGTAGTGGTAATTCCTCTTCTTGGAATAGGACTTTATATGGTAAGCCGTAAGGCAATGCCTGCATTCAGAAGAGTTTTTAAAAAGTACGATAAACTCAACGAATCAATCGAAGAAAACGTGCGCGGTATGCGAATTGTAAAGGGCTTTTCAAGAGAAGAATATGAAAAAGAAAAGTTTGGTGTAGCATCTGCCGATATTTGTAACGACTTTACAAAGGCGGAAAGAATTGTTGCCTTAAACACACCGCTTATGACGCTATGTATGAACATTAACACTGTTTTTGTTCTGTTTATCGGTGCAAAAATGACTATTGAAAGTATGGGAGCAACCGTTGATGTAGGTCAGATTTCTGCAATGCTTACATACGGAATGCAGATTCTTATGTCTTTAATGATGCTTTCAATGATTTACGTAATGCTTACGATGTCAGCAGAATCTGCAAAGCGTATCTGTGAAGTTCTGGATGAAACTTCTGAAATGAAAGAAAAGGAAAACCCGGTACGTGAAATTAAAGACGGTTCGATTGACTTTGATGGCGTAAACTTCAAGTATTCTAAAAAGGCGAAAAAGGATGCATTATCAAGCATAAACCTCCACATAAACTCAGGTATGACGGTGGGGATTATCGGCGGAACCGGTTCGGGAAAATCATCTCTTGTTCAGCTTATTCCGCGTCTTTATGATGTAACTGACGGAAGTGTCAGGGTCGGCGGAGTTGATGTTCGTGATTATGGTATCACAGAGCTTAGAAACTCTGTTGCTATGGTGCTTCAGAAGAACTTACTGTTCTCAGGAACAATAAAGGAAAACCTTTTGTGGGGAAATGAAAATGCAACAGACGAAGAAATAGCTGAGGCTTGCAGACTTTCTCAGGCACACGAATTTATCGAAACTTTCCCTGAAGGATACGAAACAAAGATAGAACAGGGCGGAACAAACGTATCAGGCGGACAAAGGCAAAGACTTTGTATTGCAAGAGCGCTTATTAAAAAACCGAAAATTCTTATATTAGATGACTCAACAAGTGCTGTTGATACAAAAACCGATGCTCTTATTCGTCAGGGATTTGAAGAATTTATCCCTGAAACAACCAAGATTATTATTGCCCAGCGTATTTCATCCGTTCAGGATGCAGATATGATTGTAGTTATGGAAAATGGCAAAGTTTCTGATGTGGGGAACCACGCAGAGCTTCTTGCACGTTCAGAGATTTACAAAGAAATTTATGAACAGCAGACAAACGGAGGTGATAGTGATGAATAAACTAAAGGCGAAAAAAGGAACACTATCCCGTTTGATGAAGCTCCTTTATGAGTTCTATCCAAGAATGCTTCCGTTAACAATATTCTGTATATTGTTCTCTTCTGCATCAGCTGCAGTACCTGATGTTTTTATACAGAAGGTAATGGCGGTTATAGAAAATTGGGGAGAAACAGGTGACTGGACATCTGCATATAAGGAAATGCTTCCTTTAATGGCAATCCTGTCTGTAATTTACCTTATATCTTTATTGGCGGTATATGTTTATACACAGCTTATGGCTTATATAACACAGGGATTTTTGAGCAAAATGCGATGCCGTATGTTTGACGGAATGCAGAATTTGCCGATAAAGTATTTCGATACTAATAAACATGGCGATATTATGAGCCATTATACAAATGATATTGACACGCTTCGTCAGTTAATATCACAGGCTATTCCGTCCCTTCTTCGTGCAGGTTCGGTGGTAATATGCGTGCTTGGAATAATGCTTTACTACAGCGTGTGGATGACGTTAGTGGTGCTTTTAGGCGTTATTGCCATGATGTTTGTTTCTAAAAAGGTTGGCGGTGGCTCTGCTAAATACTTTATCCGTCAGCAAAGATCTATCGGTAAAGCAGAGGGCTTTATTCAGGAAATGATGAACGGGCAAAAGGTAATCAAGGTTTTCTGTCACGAAAAGGAAGTGAAAGAGGACTTTGATAAAGTCAATGAAGAGCTTTTCGGCGACAGCTACCGTGCTCATGCCTATGCCAATATTTTAGGACCTACAATTGCAAATATCGGTAACATACTATATGTTCTGGTGGCTATTGCGGGCGGTATATTGCTAATTAATAACGTGCAGAATTTCAGCTTTTCAGGAATGGCACTTTCAATAAGCATTGTTGTTCCGTTCCTTAATATGACAAAGCAGTTCACAGGAAATGTTAACCAACTGTCCCAGCAGATAAACGCTATCGTAATGGGACTTGCAGGAGCGGACAGAATCTTTGAGGTGATGGACAGCGTGCCTGAGTTGGACGATGGTTATGTGACTTTGGTTAACGCAAAAATTGCGGAAGACGGAAAAATCACCGAAACAAAGCATCATACAGGAATGTGGGCATGGAAACATCCCCACGGTGACGGAAGCCTTACTTATACACCGCTACAAGGTGACGTTAGAATGGTTGACGTTGACTTTGGTTATACCGATGAAAAACTGGTGCTTAAGAACGTGTCCGTTTATGCCGAGCCGGGTCAAAAGGTGGCGTTTGTCGGTGCAACCGGAGCGGGAAAGACCACAATCACAAACCTTATCAATAGATTTTACGATATTGAAGACGGAAAAATCCGTTATGACGGAATAAATATCAATAAGATTAAAAAATCTGATTTAAGACGCTCTTTGGGTATTGTTCTGCAGGAAACCAACCTGTTTACAGGCACTGTAATGGATAATATCCGTTACGGAAATCTTGACGCAACAGACGAAGAATGCATAAATGCGGCAATTTTGGCGGGTGCGGATGGCTTTATTACAAGACTTCCTGACGGTTATGAAACAGAGCTTACCAATAACGGAGCAAATCTTTCACAAGGTCAGCGCCAGCTTATTGCAATAGCAAGAGCAGCAGTTGCCGACCCGCCTGTTATGATTTTGGACGAGGCGACATCAAGCATTGATACCCGTACTGAAGCAATCGTGCAGAGTGGTATGGATAAGCTGATGCAGGGAAGAACTGTATTTGTTATTGCCCACAGACTTTCAACTGTTAAAAACTCTGACGTGATTATGGTTTTGGAAAACGGACAGATTATTGAACGTGGAACTCACGATGACCTTATTGCAGAAAAGGGCAAGTATTATCAGCTCTATACCGGAGCGTTCGAGCTTGAATAATTTAAAAACTCTGAACAATTTTGTTCAGAGTTTTTTTATACTTTTTTTGCCGTTTTATTCATATACATAAAAGGGGAATTTTATGTAAAGAAAGGCGGTAAAAAATGAGTTACGATTACAAACGTTTAGTGGAGGATGTTGAAAAAATTTCGGCGAAATATCCATTTATAGAAACAAAGAGTATAGGTCAAAGCGTAATGAAAAAGCCAATTTATTGTCTTAAGATTGGTGACGGTGAGCGGAAACTCTTTTTGAATGGTGCTCATCACGGACTTGAATATCTGACCTCTGCATTCTTAATGAGATTTTTGTGGGAGTTTGCAAAGGCGGTTTCGGAAGATGCGGAATTTTTAGGGTATGATGCAAAGGATTTGGCGGAAAATGTAAGCGTTTATGTTGTTCCTATGGTAAATCCTGACGGCGTTGATATTGCAATAAACGGACTTGACATAACTAATCCGTATCATCAGAAATTAATAAGCTCGGTGGGGATACACAGTTTTAATAAGGTATGGCAGTCAAACGCCCGCGGTGTTGATATAAACCATAACTATAATGCGGCGTGGCGTGTTGTTCAGGCTCATCCTTGTGAAAGCAAATATGCAGGGCCATATTCGGAGAGTGAGCCGGAAACAAAAGCTGTAGTTGAGTTTGTAAGGAAAATAAACTTTGATATACTTGTTGCATTCCACTCACAAGGCAGGGAAATTTACTACGATTTTGACGGCACTGTGGCTGAAAATTCAAGACGCCTGGCAGAAGAAATGGCAAAGACAAGCGGATATGCCGCCTGTATACCGACAGGAACTGCCGCTTTCGGCGGATGCAAGGACTGGTTTATAAAAGAGTTTGGCAAAGCAGGTTTTACCATAGAAATAGGCAGTGGTAAAAACCCACTGCCTATGGATAAGCTTGATGAAATTTATAATGAAAATGCCAAAATAATTCTGAAAGCTATGGAAGAACTATACGAAAAGGTGTATTAAAATCGGCAGGAAAATTGCCGGCACCATATTCATAACCTTAAGCTTTGTAATACCAAGCATATTAAGTGCAAGACCGATGATGATAAGAGAGCCGGTACAGGTCATATCGCCGATTACGATATCTGTTAAAAACGGTGCTAAAAAATGTGCCAAAAGCACAATTCCGCCCTGATATATCAATATAGGAAATGCGGATAACAACACACCGACACCAAGTGTTGAAGCAAAAATTATAGCTGCTGTAAAGTCAAGGAGTGACTTTGTGTAAATCATACTGTTGTCGCCGATAAGTCCTGACTGAAGTGAACCTACAATAGCCATCGCACCAACACAGAATAAAAGACTTGCATTAAAAAACCCTTCTGCGATTGTTACGTTGTCGGCGTCTTTTTTGAAACGTTTTTCAATGGAATTGCCAAGGTCTGAAAGTCTTTTGTCAAGGTCCAAAAGCTCACCTATTACAGTACCTATCGCCATAGAGATTATGGTGATAAGCTGATTTTCGCCTTTTGAAAGCCCTGAAATACCGATTAAAAGAGTGCAAAGTCCAAGGGTTTTCATAAGTGAATCGGAAAGCTTTTTGGGGAAGCGTGAGCCAAGGAAAAGACCTATTGCGCCGCCCAAAATAACCAGTATCATATTAACGAAAGTTCCAAGTAATCCAATCATAATAAAACTCCTAAAAAAATGTCCTTTTCATATTAACATAAAATAGAAAAAATGTAAATATCTTGTTGAGTATTTGCAAAAAATGTGATATACTAATAACATGGGATATTATAAACGAAAGGATGGAACGCGCAGGTGGAAATGATAGTTTCTAAAAATGCGGAATATATCTTATCTACGCTTGAGTCTGCAGGCTTTGAGGCCTATATTGTCGGCGGTGCGGTAAGAGACGCCATAATGGGTAAAGTTCCGTCCGATTACGATATTGCAACCAATGCAAAACCTAAAGAGGTTAAGGCACTTTTTGCCCGAACTATTGACACAGGGTTAAAGCACGGAACTGTGACAGTTATTGAAAACAAAACGGGATACGAGGTTACAACATACAGAGAAGAATCAGGGTACCGAGACGGCAGGCATCCTGACAGCGTGAATTACGTGGACGAGCTTTCGGGTGACTTAAAACGCCGTGATTTCACCATAAACGCAATGGCTTATAGCCCAAAACGTGGATTTGTTGACAAATTCGGCGGAGAAGAGGACATAGAAAAGCGTGTTATCAGGTGCGTGGGAATCCCCGAGGAAAGGTTTAAGGAGGATGCACTTCGTATGCTTCGTGCGGTGCGTTTTGCAGCTTGTCTTGATTTCGAGCTTTCAGAAGATGTCGCCCGTGCCATAAGAAAATGTGCGGTTTTAATTAAAAATGTAAGCAACGAAAGAATACTCGGGGAGCTTAATAAAATACTTCTTTGCGACAAGCCGTCAAGAATAAAGCTCTTATATGAAACCGGTCTTATGAAATATATTATACCGGAGCTTTGCAACTGCTTTAATACGGTGCAGAACAACAAATACCACATCTATAACGTGGGCGACCATATTATGAAAGCGGTTGACAATACACCAAATGACCTGATTTTAAGATGGTCTGCACTATTGCACGATTCAGGAAAGCCTAATTGCCTGTCCCGTGACTCTGCAGGAATAAACCACTTTTACGGACACCACAGAGAAAGCGTGCGTATTGCAAATGACGTACTTCATAAACTAAGAATGGACAGAGAGTCCATAAACGATATACTTGTTTTAATTGAAAATCACGATGTAAGGATAGACACATCTCCTGCATCGGTAAAAAGAATGCTTGCAAGGACAGGTGAAAACCTGTTTATGAAGCTTCTGCTTTTGCAGGAGGCAGATAACAGAGCCAAGAACCTTAAGTTTTTGGACGATAAACTTTCCAAGCTGCAGGCGGTTTATGAACAGTGCCAGATTATTATTGCAGAAAGGCAGCCGTACCAGATTTCGCAACTGCAGATAAACGGACGCGACCTTTTGAAAATCGGCTTTAAAGCAGGTCGTGAAATCGGGGATATGTTAAAGCTTCTTTTGGACGAAGTGGTAATTGACCCGTCACTGAATACACGTGACTATCTGATTAAAAGAGCAATCATACTGAAAAAGAAAAGAAGCTAAAAATTTTGGAGGAATATTATGAAGGTGGATATATTTAAAAAAGAGGTTTTTAATAAAAATATATCGGTAATCGGTATGGGAATATCAAACCGTCCACTTATAAAATATCTTGTAAAACTTGGCGCAAAGGTTACGGCATACGATATGCGAACACCCGAAAAGCTTGGGGAAATATATGACGAGTTCTCAGCACTTGGTGTAAAAATCGTAACCGGCGAAAACTATCTTGATAATCTGACAGGCGAGATTATTTTCAAAACACCGGGACTTCGCTTCGACCATCCCGCGCTTTTAGCAGCAAAGGAAAAGGGAAGCAAAATAACAAGTGAAATGGAAGTGTTTTTCGATATCTGCCCTGCCAATATAATTGCGGTAACAGGCAGTGACGGAAAAACCACCACAACAACCCTTATTCATAAGATGATGACCGAGGCGGGCTATAATACCTACCTTGGCGGAAATATCGGTAATCCGCTTTTAACCGAAGCAGAAAATATGAAAGAGGAAGACTGGGTTATTTTAGAGCTTTCAAGCTTCCAGCTTCACACAATTAAGAAATCACCGAAAATTGCGGTTATAACCAACCTGAGCCCTAATCATCTTGATGTTCATAAAGACTATCAGGAGTACATTGATGCTAAAAAGAATATAATGCTTTATCAGGGTGAGGGCGACAGGCTTGTCACAAACCGTTCAAATGCCAAAACCTATGAAATCGGCAAAGAGGCAAAGGGAAGCCTTACAGAATTTTCATCAAAGGAAGATGCTTATATAACCCTAAAGGACGGTAAAATAATGCGGGACGGCAAAGCTGTTTTGGATGTAGACTGCATTAAAATTCCGGGAATGCATAATGTTGAAAACTATATGGCAGCGATTGGCGCCGTAGAGGGACTTGTAACAGATGATGTAATTTTGAAGGTTGCAAAAACATTTGGTGGTGTTGAACACCGAATTGAGCTTGTAAGAATTTTAGACGGCGTCAGCTATTATAACAGTTCCATTGACTCAAGTCCGAACAGAAGTATAAATACATTAAATGTGTTTAAAGATAAAGTAATAATGATAGCCGGAGGAAAGGATAAGGGAATACCTTATGACGAAATCGGACCGGCACTTTGTGAAAAGGTGAAGACCTTAATTCTTATCGGCAAAACTGCAGATAAGATTGAAGAAGCCCTGATAAAAGCCGGCGGTGAAAATGTGCCGGTAATAAGGTGCGAAAGCTATCCCGAAGTGGTTAATACTGCAAGGAGCATAGCAAAAGAGGGAGATACTGTTTTACTGTCTCCTGCATCAACCAGTTTTGATATGTTTGCTAATTTTGAAGAAAGAGGAAACCTTTATAAGAAGTTAGTCAACGAACTAAAATGAGGTGTAAATTTGAAAGAGCTTATAAAAGAACTCAGCAATATGAGAGGTATATCGGGTTACGAATACCGTATAAATGAGAACATTAAGAATATGCTTAAAGACCTTTGTGATGAAGTGTCAATTGATAACCTTGGCAATATAATAGCTGTGAAAAAATGCGGTAAAGAAGATGCCGGAAAGGTTATGATTGAGGCACATATTGACGAGATTGGTCTTATGGCGGCGGACATTGACGAGAATGGTTTTATTTCAATCGTGAATGTTGGCGGAATTGACCAGAGAATTTTGCCGTCAGCTGAGGTTATTGTTCATGGAAAACGTGACTTAAAGGGTGTAATCGGCGCAAAACCTCCGCATCTTTTGCAGGATGGAGAAGCGGATAAAAGCTCAAAAATGAAGGATATGGCAATTGATACAGGATTATCAGCAGAAGAAGTAAAGAACCTTGTTTCGATTGGCGACAGTATCACTATGGCGTCTGAGTGTACCGAACTTTTGGGTGACCAATTGACAGGCAAGTCTTTGGACGACAGAGCCTGTGCGGCAGCTGTAATTACGGTTTTGAAGAATCTTCAAAAGTTAAATTTGCCGGTAGACGTATATGCGGTTTTTGCGGCTAAAGAAGAAGTGGGCGGATTTGGTGCTATGACTGCGACATACAGCATAAACCCTGACATAGCAATAGCAATTGACGTTTGCCACGGCATAACGCCGGATAACTCAAAGGACGCATACGAAACGGGCGAGGGGTGTGTTATAACATTAGGCCCGAACATTCACCCAAAAATTTCTGATCGTCTGATTTCTACCGCAAAGGAATACAACATTAAAAACCAGATTGAAGTTGAGGGCGGAAATACGGGGACAGACGCCTGGGTAATGCAGGTTGTAGGTGATGGAATACCTACGGGTTTGTTGTCCGTTCCGTTGAAATATATGCATACTACCGTAGAAACTATTTCAGTTTCTGATGTAAAGGCAGTATCAGATTTATTAACATTTTTCCTGCAGAACTTGGATGGTGAGATGGAGGAATGGATATGCTTATAAAAGAACTTTGCAACCTTTGTGGCGTTAGCGGAAATGAAGGGGAAGTAAGAACCTTTATAAAAGAAAAAATAACTCCATTTGCTGACGAGATTATGGTTGACACAATCGGCAACCTTATTGCGCTCAAAAAAGGTGACAATAGCAAAAAAGTAATGGTATCCTGCCATACTGACGAGGTGGGATTTATAATAAGCGGAATAAATGATAACGGATTTTTGGAATTTAAAACCGTTGGCGGAATTGATACCCGTGTTATAATTTCAAAAAAGGTTACTGTGGGAGCGGGTAAAATTCCGGGTGTAATCGGTATGAAAGCGGTACATCTGCAGAAGAAGAGTGAGCGTGACAGCGTTCCTGAAGTGTCAGGTCTTTATATAGATATAGGCGCAAAATCAAAGGATGAAGCACTTTCTAAAGTGAAGCTTGGAGATTATGCAACATTTGACACAAGCTTTGAAATGTTATCAGATGACACTTTTAAGGCAAAGGCTATTGATGACAGAGCGGGATGCGCAATCTTAACTGAGCTTATAAAAAAGCCGGTGAAGTATGATACTTACTTCTGCTTCACAACTCAGGAAGAGGTTGGTCTTCGTGGCGCAAGACTTGCAAGCCACAGAATTATGCCGGATATAGCACTTGTAATAGAGGCCACAACCTGTAATGACGTTTACGGATGCGAGGACCATGAGTATGTCACAAACATCGGTGGCGGAGCAGTTGTTACTTTTATGGACAGGACTACAATTGTGGATAAAAAGGTAAGAACCTGGCTTTTTGAATCAGCGAAAAGTGCAGGGATTCCTGTTCAGTATAAACGTGCAACTGCAGGAGGTAATGATGCGGGCAGAATTCACTTGACAGGAGCGGGAATTAAGACGGCATCACTTTCTGTACCGACAAGATATATTCATTCACCGGCAGGGATTGCATCAATGAAAGATGTTAAGGCAGTAGAGGACTTGGCACAATTGTTTTTAGATAGAATTGACGAGGTGATTTAATGGAACTCTTAAAGAAGCTGACAGGCGTATGGGGACCGTCAGGCTGTGAGGGAAAAGTTGCAGAGCTTATAAAAAAAGAGGTTGAGGCATTTTGTGACGAGGTATATACCGATGCTTTGGGGAACCTTGTATGCCGGAAAAAAGGCAGTGGCAAAAAGGTGATGCTTGCATCACATATGGATGAAATCGGTATAGTTGTCACCTTCATTGACGAAAAGGGTTTTCTTCGCTTTGCAGACGTTGGCGGACTTTATCTCCGCAACTTGATAAACAGAAGAGTGCGATTTGAAAACGGCGTGCTTGGGGTTATCGGGACAGAAGAAAATAACGAAAAAAGACAGATGTCAAAAATGTTTATTGACATTGGTGCAAATAGCCGTGAGGATGCTGAAAAGTTGGTTTCTATAGGCGATATGGCAGTCTTTGAGGGCGAGCTTTCCTGCCAGAACGGTAAGATTATTTCAAAGGCATTGGACAACAGGATTGGTTGCTATGTTTTAATTGAAGCTATGAAAAAGGTGAAGTCAGAAAACGATTTGTATTTCTGTTTCACAACTCAGGAAGAGGTTGGTCTTCGTGGTGCAAGAACAGCCGCATTTAAAATCGAACCGGAATATGCGTTGTCTGTTGACGTAACAGATATCGGTGACACGCCAAAAGCACCGAAAATGTCGGTTAAGCTTGGAAACGGTGCTGCAGTAAAGGTTATGGACTATTCAGTTATAACAAGCCACGAGGTAAGAGAAAAGCTGATAGCGGTTGCAGAAAACCGTGGTATCAAGTATCAGCGTGAGATAATGATGGAGGGCGGAACGGATGCGGGAGTAATCCACTTTACAAAAGGCGGAGTAAAAACCGGCGGAATATCCATTCCTACAAGATATATCCACTCACCAAGCGAAATGATAGATGAAAAAGATTTAGAGGCGAGCATTGACCTTTTGGTAGGCTTTGCAGAGGAAATATAAGTCTTAAGGAGCAAAAGATGAATAGTTTTGATATTAAAACAAAGATATACTTCGGCGACAATGCCCTTGACAGATTAGAGCAACTTCCATATTCAAGAGTTCTGGTTATAACCGACCCGTTTATCGAAAAAAGCGGGATGCTTCAGTCAGTAACTTACAGACTGAAAAACAGAGGTATTGACTTTGATGTGTTCACAGATGTTGTGCCTGACCCGCCGATTGAAAAAATCACAAAGGGTGTTGAAAAAGTTGGTGATTATGACCCTGATTGCATTATTGCAATCGGTGGCGGAAGCGCTCTTGATGAAGCAAAGGCAATCCGTGAATTTGCAATGAAAATTGTATCCAGAAGGGAAATTGCACTGATTGCTATTCCAACAACAAGCGGTACAGGAAGTGAGGTTACAAGCTTTGCTGTAGTGACGGACAGAGAAAAGGGTATCAAGTATCCGCTCGTATCTGAAAGTATGCTGCCAACCGAGGCGATTTTGGATGCGGAGCTTGTTAAAAGTGTCCCTGCGACAATTACTGCCGATACAGGAATGGACGTTTTGACACACGCACTGGAAGCGTATGTAAGCACCAACAATAACGAGTTTTCAAATGCTTTGGCAGAAAAAGCAATCGAAATCTGCGGAACATTCCTGTTGCGTTCCTACCTTGACAATAACGATACCCATGCAAGAAAGAAGATGCACGTTGCATCCTGCCTTGCGGGTCTTGCGTTCAACTCAGCATCTTTGGGACTAAACCACGGAATTGCCCACGCAATAGGTGCACAGTTCCACATTCCTCACGGAAGAGCGAACGCTATGGTGCTTCCGCATATAATAGAGTATAACTCTGAAATAAATAAACACTCAAAAAGCCGTCCTACATACCCTGCTTGTGTTAGAAAGTATGTGAATGCGGCAAAGCTTTTAGGTGTTTCTAACTTTAACGAAATCACAACCGTGAGGGCGCTTGTCAGCTATATTCAGTTCCTTATGAAAGAAATGAATATGCCCCTTTCTATTTCACAGTGCGGCGTAGATAGGGATGAGTATTTCAGGGCTATTGATAAAATGGCAGAAAGCGCAATAAACGATGCCTGCACTCCTACGAACCCAAGAGTGCCGACAAAGGCAGAGGTTATAGCTATCCTTGAGAAGATGTATGAATAGGAAAGGATGATTTTATGAATATTTGTATATACGGAGCATCAAGTAACATAATCGATAAGGTGTATATAGAAGAAACAGAAGAACTTGGCGAAAAACTTGCAAAACGTGGTCACGGACTTGTTTTTGGCGCAGGTGCTGAAGGTGTTATGGGTGCATCTGCACGAGGAGTAGAGCGTGGCGGTGGAAAAATTATCGGTATTGCACCGGGATTTTTCAATGTTGACGGTATGATTTTTGAAAACTGCACAGAGCTTATACGTCCGGATACAATGCGTGAGCGAAAAAAGATGCTTGAAGAAATGTCTGATGCTTTCATTATGGCACCGGGCGGTATCGGCACATTTGACGAGTTCTTTGAAATTATTACACTAAAACAGCTTTCAAGACATACAAAGGCTATTGCAATTTTCAATGTTAATAACTATTTTGATGACCTTCTTGCTATGATGGAAAAGGGAATTAAGGAAGAGTTCATTAAGGAAGAGTGTCGTGAGCTTTACAGGGTTTTTGATAATGCAGACGAAATGCTTGACTATATAGAGAATTACGTTGGCGTTGATATGGATATTCTGAACTTTAAAAACATTTAAAGAGTACTCCTTCGGGAGTATTTTTTTGTGTAAAAAACAATTCTTTCTTGACAAATCCGGACTTTCTGTATAATTATTTATATTTATACCAAAAAACATACAAAAATGTATAAATATACATATTTGTTTTATGAATTTTTACAAAAATGTTCAGGATAAAAAAAATACACATAATATGCTTGACAAAATTTAAGTTTTATGGGATAATAAATCGTATATTGATTTGTATGTTGATTTGTATATTTATGCAAAATAAGAGGTGCGATTGATGAAAAAGATATTTGTGGACGGAAGTGCCGGCACAACTGGTCTCAGAATTTTTGAAAGACTTGGAAAAAGAGACGATGTTGAGCTTATAACAATTCCGGACGAATTAAGAAAAGATATAGATGCAAGATGTGAAGCAATTGAAAGTGCAGACGCTGCATTTTTATGCTTGCCGGATGACGCGGCAAGAGAAATTGTTGCAAAGGTGAAATCAGACAAGGTAAAGATTTTAGACACATCAACTGCTCACAGAACAAATCCTGAGTGGGCATACGGATTCCCTGAACTTTCAGAGGAGTTCAAGAAGAGCATCTGCGAAAAAAACAGAATTGCAGTTCCGGGATGCCATGCAAGCGGTTTTATCGCATTGGTTTATCCGCTTGTTAAGGCAGGCGTTTTGCCAAAGGATTACCCGATTGTATGCTACTCCGTGACAGGATATTCAGGCGGCGGAAAAAAGATGATTGCAGAGTATGAGGGCGATGATAAGGGTGAAGAGCTTTTCTCACCAAGACAATACGGACTTTCACAAAATCACAAGCATCTTCCGGAAATGAAAGAAATATGCGGACTTTTAGACAAGCCTGTATTTGCACCGATTGTAGATGATTTTTATAGCGGTATGGTAGTATCAGTTCCGCTGTTTTCAAAGCTTTTGAACGGTAAGCCTACTGCAAAAGATATACACGAAATTTTTGAAAACCACTATAAAGGTCAGAAAGTTGTTGAGGTAATGCCGTTTGGAAAGGAAGGCTTTTTAGGAAGTAATAACCTTTCAGGAAAAGACGGACTTCAGATAGAAGTAACAGGAAATGACGAGAGAATTTTGATTGCTTCAAGATTTGATAATCTGGGAAAAGGCTCATCAGGTGCGGCAATACAGTGTATGAACTTGGCACTTGGCTTTGACGAAATTTTAGGACTTGACTTATAAGGAAGGAAAATACTATGAAGATAATAAGCGGCGGCGTGTGTGCGGCAAAGGGATTTTCTGCTGCAGGTATTCACGCAGGCATTCGTAAAAACAAAGACAAAATGGATTTGGCTCTGATTGTAAGCTCTCATCCTGCAACAACCGTAGGTTGCTATACGCAAAATCTGGTTAAGGGTGCGCCAATCTGGGTTACAAAGAAGAATATAGAAAACGGTATCGCAAGAGCCATTGTGTGTAACAGTGGAAACGCCAACACCTGTAACAGTGACGGTATTGAGGTTGCAGAAAAGATGTGCCGTATTGTTGCTGATAACACAGATGTTAAGGCTGAGGATGTTGTTGTTGCGTCAACAGGTGTAATCGGTCAGCCTTTAGACACAACACCGATTGAAAATGCAATGCCTGAGCTTGCAAAAAAGCTTAGTGTAAAAGGCGGTAATGATGCGGCAACTGCGATTATGACAACCGATACGGTTGAAAAGGAAGTTGCATTTGAATTTGAGATTGATAAAAAAGTTTGTCACATCGGCGGTATTGCCAAGGGGTCAGGTATGATTCATCCCAATATGGCAACAATGCTTGTATTCGTAACAACTGACGTAGCTATAACACAACAAATGCTTCAGAAGGCACTTTCGAATGATGTTAAAAACACATTTAATATGATAAGCGTTGATGGTGACACATCAACGAATGATATGGTTGTTGTCCTTGCAAACGCTCAGGCTGAGAATAATGTAATTGATAAGGCTGGCGATGACTTTGATGCATTCTGTGAAGCTCTGAATCAGGTAACCACAACTCTTTGCAAGAAGATTGCGAAGGATGGCGAGGGTGCAACAAAGCTTTTAGAATGTAAAACAAGCGGTGCAAAGACCGATATTGATGCCAAAACTGTTGCAAAAAGCGTTATTACATCAACGCTGTTTAAAGCTGCAATGTTCGGCGCAGATGCAAACTGGGGTCGTGTACTTTGTGCAATCGGTTACTCAGGTGCAAATGTGGACGTGACCAAAATTGACGTGGCATTTGAATCCAAAAAGGGAAGAATTGAGGTTTGCAAAATGGGAAGCGGAATCGACTTCTCCGAAGAAGTTGCAAAAGAAATCCTTTTGGAAGACGAGATTGTAATTGATGTGAACTTAAATGACGGTGAATATTTTGCAACTGCATGGGGCTGCGACTTAACATACGATTACGTAAAAATTAACGGCGACTACCGTACTTGATTAGGAGATAGGAAAATGAAGATAGAGAATAAAGACCGTGCAAAAATTTTGATAGAAGCACTTCCTTATATACAGAACTACTACAACAAAATTGTTGTGGTGAAATATGGCGGAAATGCTATGATTAACGAAGAACTGAAAAATGCGGTTATGGGAGATATCGTACTTCTGTCACTAATCGGTATCAAGGTTGTTTTAATCCACGGAGGCGGACCTGAAATTACAGGTATGCTTGATAAGGTGGGTAAGAAAACTGAGTTTGTTGACGGACTTCGTGTTACAGACAGGGAAACTGTTGATATTTGCCAGATGGTATTGTCAGGAAAGATAAATAAGGGTCTTGTAAACCTTATTCAGAATATGGGCGGAAAGGCTATGGGCCTTTGCGGTTGTGACGGACACATTATTGAGGCGGAAATGCTTGACGAAAAGCTTGGCTATGTTGGTAAGATTACAGATGTAGACGTTCAGCCTATTTTAGACGTTCTGGAAAAGGGATATATTCCGGTAATCTCAACAGTCGGTTGCGATAAGGAAGGTAATATCTATAACATAAACGCAGATACAGCGGCTTCAAAGATTGCGGGAATGCTAAAGGCGGAAAGCCTTATTTCAATGACAGATATAAGAGGTCTGCTTCGTGATAAGGATGACGAAGAATCTCTTATTCCTGTAGTAAATGTTTCAGAAGCACCACAGCTTATGAGTGACGGCATAATTTCGGGCGGAATGATTCCAAAGGTGGATTGTTGTATCGAAGCGGTTCGCCAGGGCGTTAACAAGGTATTTATGATTGACGGACGTGTTCCGCATTCAATTTTACTTGAAGTTCTGACCGATGAAGGTATAGGAACTATGTTTATTTAAGAGAAACGGCAATTTTTTGTATCTTACCATTTTTTGCAAGAGTCAGTACACTCGTATAGTACTCTTACTGCAAGACGGCAATCTGCAAAACTTCATCTCGTTTCTAAAGATAACTTTTGAATTTGATTGAAAGGCAATATTATGAATATAAAAGAGCTTGATAAAGCTTATGTGGCAAATACATACGCGCGTTTTGACGCTGTAATAACCAAAGGTAAAGGAAGTATCCTTTACGGCGAAAACGGCGAAGAATACATAGACTTTGGCAGCGGAATAGGTACGAACGCCTTTGGTGCGGCAGACGATGTGTGGAAAGAGGCTGTAATTGACCAGCTTAATAAAATTCAGCATACATCAAACCTGTACTACACCGAAAACGGCGCAATTTTAGCCGAAATGCTTTGTAAAAGAACAGGGATGAAAAAGGTTTTCTTCTCAAATTCCGGCGCTGAATCAAATGAATGCGCCATTAAGATTGCAAGAAAATACGGAACAGACCAGAATCCTGATAAAAATGTTATAATTACACTTTTAAACAGTTTTCACGGACGAACAATAACAACGCTTGCGGCAACCGGTCAGGACAAGTTCCATAACAATTTTACGCCGTTTACAGAAGGTTTTTGTTATGTCCCGGCAAATGACATAGATGCGCTTAATAATGCAATTGGCGACAATGTTGTGGCAATTATGATTGAAACTGTGCAGGGTGAAGGCGGGGTTAATGTTTTAGATAAGGATTTCCTTGAGGCTATAGAAAAAATAACTACCGAAAAGGATATTCTTCTGATAATTGACGAGGTACAGACAGGTAACGGACGTTGTGGAGAGCTTTATTCCTATATGGGATTGGGCTTGACACCGGACATTGTGTCAACGGCAAAAGGTCTTGCCGGCGGACTCCCTATGGGCGCAACAATGCTTGGGGAAAAGGTTGAAAGCACATTATCATACGGCGACCACGGCTCAACATTTGGAGCAAACCCTGTTTGTGCGGCAGCGGCAATCAGTAACATAAAAAGACTTGATGATAAGTTTCTTTTTGAAGTAAAGGAAAAAAGTGCTTATTTGATAAGTGAACTTAAGAAAATTAAAGGTGTTAAATCGGTAAGCGGTATGGGACTTATGCTTGGAATAGAAACCGATAAACCGGCAGGGGATATTGCAAAAGAATGTTTAGGAAAAGGACTTTTGGTGCTAACTGCAAAAACAAAGGTACGACTTTTGCCGCCGCTTAACATAACAAAAGACGAACTGGACCGCGGACTTGAAATTTTAAAGGAGGTAATTAGCGGATGAAACATTTACTAAAACTATCAGACCTTACAAGCGAAGAAATTATTGAAATTTTAAACTTGGCAGACCAGCTTAAATATGAGAAGAAGAACGGAATTGAACATAAGCATCTGGCAGGGAAATCTCTTGGTATGATTTTTGAAAAATCATCAACAAGAACAAGAGTTTCCTTTGAGGTGGGTATGTATGAGCTGGGCGGAAATCCGATGTTTTTAAGCTCAAATGACCTGCAGATAGGCCGAGGCGAGCCTGTTGAAGATACAGCAAGAGTTCTTTCAAGATTTGTTGACGGTATTATGATAAGAACTTTCGCACAAAAGGAAGTTGAAGATTTGGCAAAATACGGAAGTATTCCAATTATAAACGGACTTACAGACTATGCACATCCGTGTCAGGTTTTAGCAGACCTTTTAACAATACGTGAACACAAGGGTAAGCTTGCGGGCTTAAAGCTTTGCTTTATCGGTGACGGAAACAATATGGCGAACTCTCTGATTGTTGGATGTATCAAATGCGGAATGAGTGTTGCTATCGCCTGCCCGAAAACAAACCAGCCGGACAGCGAAATTATGGCATGGGCTAAAGAAAACGGCGATTTTGTTTGCACAGACGATATTGAAGCAGCAGTTAGCGGTGCAGACGTTGTTTATACAGATGTCTGGGCGTCTATGGGACAGGAAGCAGAAGCAGAAGAAAGAAAGAAAATCTTTGCAGGCTTCCAGGTAAACGAAAAGTTTATGGCGCTTGCAAATGAGGGAGCTATGGTGCTTCACTGCCTGCCTGCACACAGAGGTGAGGAAATAACTGCCGAAACCTTTGAAAAGCACGCAGACGAAATTTTTGATGAGGCAGAAAACAGATTGCACGCTCAAAAAGCCGTACTTGTACTGTTAATGAAAGACTGATTAAAAAATGCTTAAACCCTGTCGTTTAAGCATTTTTTTGTGGCTTTAATACGGAAAAAATATTTCTAAAATTCTTAAATTATTTTAAAAAAATACTTGACTTTTCAAATAATACGTGCTATAATAACGAAGTGCTCTTGAGAGAGTAGCACAAAACGCACCAGTGGCGGAATTGGCAGACGCGCTAGACTTAGGATCTAGTGTCCCCGACGTGAAGGTTCAAGTCCTTTCAGGCGCACCAAATAAAAAATCCAAACCCTATGGTTTGGATTTTTTATTTATTGTTTTACTACAAATTTATTTTCTTCTGCATCAACTATAACCTTTTCACCAGGTTTAATTTCTGAATCAATTATCTTTTCAGCAAGCATATCTTCAATTCTGTTTTGTATTGCTCGTCTTAGCGGTCTTGCGCCGTAAACAGCATCGAATCCCTCTTTTGCAATTAACTCAACTGCCTCATCGGTAAATTCTGCTTCAATTTCATTTGCTTTGAGTCTTGTTTCAAGTCCCTTTAGCATAAGTCTTGCAATATCCTTAATATCCTCTTTGGAAAGTCTTTTAAACACAATCATATCATCAATTCTGTTTAAAAATTCAGGTCTGAATGCATTCTTAACCTCTTGCATTACCTTATCTTTTATTGATGCATCATCAGTTTTT
>JAZOVJ010000047.1:0-47138 GCA_045658645.1 Clostridia bacterium
GGTGTACTGCCCTCACCAAAAAGTGGTGAGATGCGAAAAATTATCAAGTAGATTCAATCTGCCAGTCGATTGGCTGTTGATTCAATGCCTTTAAAATATTATTCACCTTCACAAAGTGTCCGCAGCCGAAAAATCCGCGACTTGCAGAAAGCGGGCTTGGGTGTGCCGCAGACAGAATTATATGTTGCGCAGAGGTTATAAGCTCTTCCTTCTTTTTTGCGTCATTTCCCCACAAAATGAAAATGACAGGTTCACGTCTGTTATTCAAAATTTCGGTTATTTTATCGGTAATCTTTTCCCAGCCCTTGCCCTTATGGGAGTTAGCTTCACCGTCACGAACCGTAAGCGATGCATTCAAAAGCAAAACGCCCTGCTTTGCCCACTTTTCAAGGTTGCCGTGATTCGGGATATAAAGACCCATTTCCTGATTAAGTTCCTTATAAATGTTCTTTAATGACGGCGGAATATCCACGCCTTTTTTTACGGAAAACGCCATTCCGTGCGCCTGATTTTCACCGTGATACGGGTCCTGCCCGAAAATCACCACCCTTGTATCCTCATAGCTTGTTGCGGATAAAGCGCTGAAAATCTCGTCTTTGTTCGGGTGGACTATGTAGTTTTCGTATTCCTCCGCCAAAAAATTCTGTAATTCTTTATAATAATCCTTGGAAAATTCCTCTTTTAAAAGAACGTCCCAGCTGTTTCCTATCTGTCCCATCAATCTTTCCTCTTTGCTCTTTGAAAATGATAGCAGAATTCGCCTGTAACGCAATCAGGCAGAATTTTGGTTAAGAACTTGCCTGCTTTCATCAAAACTCCCGGAATTATAACGGTTTTTCCTGCCAACATTCCCGAAATACCAATTTCTGCACATTTTTTTGCATCCATTCCAACTCCGCAGAAGTCCACTCCTGCAACAGAGTCAAACTCTGTCCTGACAGGACCCGGGCAAAGCGCTGATATGCTGACTCCGCTTTTTTCTTTCTTAAGCTCCTTTGCAATGCCACGTGTTAAGCTCAAAACATACGCCTTGGTTGCATAGTAGGTTGAAAGCATCGGTCCCTCCGGCATAAAGCCTGCCGCTGATGCCACATTCAGTATCTTTCCCCTGTTCTTTTCTTTAAATTCCAAAAGGAACAGCTTTGTTAAAATATGCAGTGCCTTTACGTTCAAATCAACCATTTCCATATCTTTTGAAAGGTCGGTTTTATAAAATTCGCCAAAGTTACCGAACCCTGCGTTATTTACAAGAATTTCTATATCCTTGCCCTTGCACCTTTCATATAAGGAATGGCAGTTTTCTTCTTTTGATAAGTCTATTGTCATAATTTCTGCAGGAGTTTTAAGCTCTTTTGATACTTCCAAAAGCTTTTCGCCGCGGCGTGCCGCAAGGATAAGGTCATACCCTTGTTCCGATAAAATTATCGCCATTTCACGACCAATCCCCGAGCTTGCTCCCGTAATTACTGCAGTTGGCATTGTTTCTCTCCTCATTTTCCTTTTGACATTGTTTCGTATGCCATTTTTGCGGCATCTGTTGTCATATTTACGCCAAGGCTATAAACAGGCACTTCCTTTAAAACAATGTCAACATATTTTAAAAGTGCGTCCATTTCGGAAAGCTTCGGCGGTCTTACGGTCTGCTTTAAAAGTTTCCCGATAACATCTCCGCCGTTTTTTTGCTCTATCCAGTTTTCCTCGCTTCGCTCCAGAAAACCGATTGCACCGATTGGCACGATTTTGTTTATATTACGGTCGGTCTTTCCGCTCCAGGGCGTTCCGCAGGCAAAAATTCCGTTTTTTCCTATTCTTATTGCGGGCTTGTCATCGTTTAATATTTCGGCACGTGTTTCCCCAAACGCCTTTTGCCACAGTGATGTGTGAGTGGACTTTCCTGTTCCGCTGTCCGCCGTGAAAAGATAGGCTTTTCCGTCCATAATAACGGCTGATGAGTGAAGCATAAAACCGCCGAAATACAAAAGTCCCGAATAGAATACCGAGCCTGTAAAAAGATACTCACAGTTATCAAGAGTCAGGGTCGGCTCCTCTTTTTGCTTCTGTTCCAAAAGCTCGTCCGACAAATATATTTTTATATCAGGCGTTTCGCAAAATTCGTCCACCTTATATGCTGATGCCTGCTTTTTCATCGTTTCGTATTTATAGCCCATATCTACGGTGAGCCCTGCTATTTTGTGCAAGTTCATACTTTTTTCCTCTCGTATGTGCAGAATGTCAAGATATGACCGTTATCCTCAACTTCCTCCGATTCGCTCACAAGCTCCCACTCTGAAAGCTCGTCAAGGTTTACCATAAACTTGTCCGCATCAACCGTCTTTTTAACCTTTGTGACATAGCAAAGGTCGCAGTACGGCAAAAGCTGGCGGTAGATTTCCTCACCGCCTATTACAAATGCGTCTTCAAAATCGATTGGAAGCGCCAGAAGCTCGTCAATACTGTTCACAACCGTTGCACCCTCGCAGGTAAAATTTTTATCTCGTGTTAAAATTATATTAGGTCTTTTGGGAAGCGGTTTTGCCCCCGGGAAGCTCTCCAGATTTTTGCGCCCCAAAATAACAGTCTTTCCCATAGTTGTTTCACGGAAAAACTTCATATCTTTCGGGATTGAAAACAACAGGTCGTTATTTTTTCCTATTCCCCAGTTTTCGGATACTGCAACTATAAGTTTCATGGCTTTTTCCTTTCTTAAATCGCAACAGGAATTTTCTCTGAAAATTCGTTATATTCATAGCCTTCCATATGGAAGTGATCAGGTGTTACCTTATAAAAATCGTCAAAATCGTCAATTACAAGCTTTGGCGCGGTAAAGGTCGGTTTTTTGATAAGCTCTTCCACAATCGGAATGTGGCGGTCATAGATATGCGCATCAGCAATTACGTGTAAAAGCTCGCCGGCTTCAAGTCTCGACACCTTTGCAAAAATGTGAATTAAAAACGCATACTGCACCACGTTCCAGTTATTTGCAGTTAAAAAGTCGTTGCTTCTTTGATTCAGAATTCCATTAAGCTTTCCGTCCTTTACGGAAAACGTCATTGAATATGCGCATGGGTAAAGTCCCATTTCGGACAAATCCTGATGGTTATATAAATTTGTTATAATTCGTCTTGAGTTAGGGTTGTTTTTAAGGTCAAAAAGGACTCTGTCCACCTGGTCAAATTCACCCTCTTTATACTTGTGCTTTATACCAAGCTGATAGCCGTATGCCTTGCCGATTGAACCGTTTTCGTCTGCCCACTGGTCCCAGATATGACTCTTTAAATCGTGGATATTGTTTGACTTTTTCTGCCAAATCCACAAAAGCTCGTCCAAAGCCGATTTCCAGTAAGTTCTTCTTAATGTCATAATCGGGAACTCTTCTGCCAGATTATAGCGGTTTACGATACCGAAACGGCTTATGGTATAGGCATCCTCGCCATCATCCCATTTTGGGCGTACGTTCATATCGGCATCGGAAACGCCCTGTTCCATAATCTCTTTACAATTTTTAATAAATATCTCGTCAGCGTAGCTCATTTTTTCTACTCCTTACTTGCAAAACTTTTCTACGTAATCTTCAATCGCCTTGTCAATAATCTTCAAAGCCACTTCTCGTCCGCTTACTTCGTTAACCGCCGTTTCCTTGTTTTCAAGGTTCTTATATACCTTGAAGAAATGGCTCATTTCATCAAAAACGTGCTTTGGAAGCTCGTTGATGTCCCTATACATATTATTGTTCGGGTCGCTGAACGGAATGGCAATAATCTTTTCGTCATTTCGTCCGTTATCTATCATAGAAATCACGCCGATAGGATATGCACGAACCAAAGTCATCGGCTCAATCTTTTCCGAGCAAAGAAGCAACACGTCAAGCGGGTCATTATCATCACCGTATGTGCGTGGAATAAACCCGTAGTTTGCAGGATAGTGAGTTGATGTGTGCAAAATTCTGTCAAGCATCAGGTAGCCAGACTCCTTATCAAGCTCATACTTTTTCTTGCTTCCTTTTGAAATTTCGATTACACAGATAAAATCATCTGCATGTATCCTTTTTGGTGAAATATCGTGCCATACGTTTGACATATCAGCATCTCCTTTTATAAATATATACATAATTATTGTAACATAACTTGGCAAAAAAAACAATAACTATATTGTATAAAAAAGCGCTTTTAGTGCAGTATTTTTGCAAGGAGAAGTCTATGAATTATGTATGGTCAGCACTGATAATTTCGTCACTCATTTTTGCCGCCGCAAACGGCACACTTGAGCAAACTATGCAGGCAGGTCTGGAGGGAGCGGCAAGCTCAGTTACGGTACTCCTTTCGTTTGCAGGAATGATGTGCTTCTGGTCGGGAATTTTAAAAATTGCAGAGGATAGCGGGGCGGCAAGGTTTTGCGAAAAGCTGTTATCTCCCGTAATCCGCAGACTTTTTCCGAAAGTTAAAGACAAAAGCAATATTACGATGAACATTATTGCAAACCTTTTGGGTATGGGCAACGCTGCAACACCTGCAGGAATTGCCGCTATGCGCCAGCTTGACGAAGAGAACGAAAAGCGTCCGCATCCTTCGCGTGAAATGTCACGGTTTGCCGTTTTAAACACGGCAAGCCTCCAGCTTTTCCCCACCACTATTATCGGTATTTTAGTATCCTTCGGCGATAAAAATCCCTATCGCATTGTGCCTTTAATCTGGATAAGTTCTGCCTTTTCGCTGATTTCGGCACTTTTAATGGACTTTCTCCTTTCAAAACGAGCGGAATAGGGAGGCGATTTTTTGGTTTACGTAATACCTGCACTTATTATTTTAGTTCTGTCATTGGGGTTGAAAAGGGGTGTACCCTGTTACAACAGCTTTATTTCGGGCGTGGAAAACGGGCTTAAAACCGTAGTCGGCATTTTTCCCGCTTTAGTTGCCATACTTTCCGCCGCCGCAATGCTTCGTGCATCAGGCCTGATTGATGCACTTTCACAAGCTCTGGCACCGCTTTTTAACACCCTTAAAATCCCTGTTGAAATTCTGCCGTTAGCACTTATCCGCCCCATTTCGGGCGGCGGCTCAATCGGCCTTTTAACCGACACCATCAAAACCTTTGGTGTAAACAGCCGGATTGCCCTTGCCGCCTGCATTTTGTGTGCCTCAACCGAAACCACTTTCTACACCTTGTCGGTATACTTTGGAAATACCTCGGTAAAGTATACAAAAAGGGTGATTTTTGCAGCTGTTTTTGGCGATTTTGTGGGAATTTTATGCGCTTCTTTTCTTAGTATGATAAATTTTTAACAGTTTTTTATAAAAAAGCAAGATTATACTTGAAAAAATCGGCATTTTGGGGTATAATATTATCGTATGGGCTTGACCCTGAAAATATTATTAAGAAGAGGTGTCCGATATGTTAAACAAAAAAAGCGTAGAAGATATTGCCGTTAGTGGAAAAAGAGTCCTTGTAAGATGTGACTTCAATGTTCCGCTTGACGAAAACAGAAACATTACAGACGATACAAGAATCGTAGGTGCACTTCCTACAATCAAGTATCTTATCGAAAACGGAGCAAAGGTTATTCTTTGCTCACATATGGGTAAGCCAAAGGGCGAGCCAAAGCCGGAGCTTTCACTTGCTCCTGTTGCAAAGGCTTTGTCAGAAAAGCTTGGCAAGGATGTTATCTTTGCAGCTGATGACAACGTAGTTGGCGAAAATGCTAAAAAGGCAGTCGCTGAAATGAATGACGGTGACGTTGTTCTTTTGGAAAACACAAGATACAGAGCAGAAGAAACAAAGAACATTGATACTTTCTCTGAAGAGCTTGCTTCACTTGCTGATGTATTCGTTAACGATGCATTCGGTACAGCTCACCGTGCACACTGCTCAAACGTTGGTGTTACAAAGTATCTTGATACTGCAGCTTGCGGATACCTGATTCAGAAAGAAATCGAGTTTTTGGGAAACGCTGTTAACAACCCTGTAAGACCACTTGTTGCGGTTCTTGGCGGTTCAAAGGTTTCATCAAAGATTTCTGTTATAAATAACCTGCTTGAAAAGGTTGATACACTAATTATCGGCGGCGGTATGGCTTACACATTTATGAAGGCTCTTGGTGCACCTGTCGGTAAGTCACTTCTTGAGGCTGATTACCTTGACTATGCAAAGGAAATGATGGAAAAGGCTGAAGCAAAGGGCGTTAAGCTTCTAATCCCTGTTGATACAGTTGTTGCTCAGGAATTTTCAAATGACGCTTTCTCAAAGACAGTTGACAGAGGCTTTATCGAAGACGATTGGGAAGGTCTTGACATCGGCGAAAAGACAATCGCTCTTTATCAAGAAGCTTTGAAGACTGCAAAGACAGTTGTATGGAACGGACCTATGGGTGTATTCGAAATGCCTAACTTTGCCAAGGGAACAAACGCAATTGCAAAGGTTCTTGCTGACATCGATGCAACAACAATCATCGGCGGCGGTGACAGTGTTGCTGCTGTTAACCAGGCTGGTCTTGGCGATAAGATGAGCCACATCTCAACAGGCGGCGGTGCTTCACTTGAATTCTTAGAAGGTAAGGACCTGCCTGGTATCGTTGCAATTAACGACAAATAATTTGTGCGTATGATAGGCTGGCTAAATTTCCGTATCTCACCGCTTTTCGCCAGAGGCAGTACAGGAGTACGGTCTCTGACTCCAAAACGGCAATCTGCGAAAATTTCTTTCAGCCTTAGATATTGCGTATAAATAATTTTGCAAAACGTCAGTTTTGCGGTAAATGTTTTTGCGTAGCTTTTTTAAAAAAAGCTATCGGGTATGGGCAGAGCCCATAAAATACAACAAAAGGAGAAAAATACAATATGGGTAAATATATTATTGCCGGCAACTGGAAGATGAACAAGCTTCCAAGCGAAACTTATGACTACATCAAGGAAGTTGCAGCTGCAACTGCAGGTTCAAACTGCGAAGTTGTTTGTTGCACACCTTTCGTTTGCCTATCAGAAGCTGTAAAGGCTGCAGAAGGCACACACGTTAAAATCGGTGCTGAAAACCTACATTTTGAAGACAAGGGCGCATTCACAGGCGAAGTTTCAGCTGATATGCTGAAGGACCTTGGCGTTGAATACGTTATCATCGGTCACTCAGAAAGACGTGAATACAATAACGAAACTGACGAAACTGTTAACCTGAAGACAAAGAAGGCACTTGAAAAGGGTCTTATCCCAATCGTTTGTGTTGGTGAATCTTTAGAGCAGAGAGAAGCAGGCATCACAATGGACTTAATCGCTATCCAGATTAAGAAAGCATTCGCAGGCATTGATGCTGAGGACGCTAAAAAGGTTGTTATCGCATACGAGCCAATCTGGGCTATCGGCACAGGCAAGACTGCAACAGCTGAGCAGGCTGAAGAAGTTTGCGGCGGTATCAGAAAGATTATCGCTGAGCTTTACTGCGAAAAGTGTGCTCCTCTTTTCACAATTCAGTACGGCGGTTCAATGAACGATGCCAATGCGGCTGAACTTCTTGCAAAAGAAAACATTGACGGCGGTCTTATCGGCGGTGCTTCACTTGTTGCTGACAAGTTTGCAGCTATCACAAAGGCTTGCTGATTTTTAAGTAAACAAAATATTTTATGTGGAGTCTTTTGAAAAATTTTGCAGATTGCCATTTTGCAGGCGATGGTGCCGTACTCAGCGTACTGCCCTCGCCAAAAAGTGGCGAGATGCAGAACTTTTTCAAAAGACCATTATTTTAAGGAGAAATATTATGGCTAAAAATCCTATTGCTCTTATTATTTTAGACGGTTTCGGTATGAATGACGAAACTATGGGCAACGCAATAAAGGCCGCAAAGACACCTAACATTGATAAGTACTTTGCGGAAAACCCTAACACAATCCTGTACGCAAGCGGTATGGCAGTTGGTCTTCCTGACGGACAGATGGGTAACTCAGAAGTTGGCCACACCAACATCGGTGCAGGACGAGTTGTGTATCAGGAGCTTACAAGAATTACAAAGTCTATTGCTGACGGTGACTTTTTCTCGAACGAAACACTGCTTGCAGCTGTTGAAAACTGCAAGAAGAACGATTCAGCACTTCACTTAATCGGTCTTTTATCAGACGGCGGTGTTCATTCACATATGGACCACCTGTTCGGTCTTATTGACCTTGCCAAAAAGAACGGTCTTACAAAGGTTTTCGTTCATCCGATTATGGACGGACGTGACGTTTCACCAACATCAGGAATTGACTTTATCAAGGCTCTTTCTGAAAAGCTTGAAAATACAGGCGTTGGTAAAATCGCAACAGTAACAGGCCGCTACTATGCAATGGACCGTGACAATAACTGGGACAGAGTTAACAAGGCATACGATGCTATGGTTCATAGCGTTGGCGCTAAAACTTCTGATGTTGTATCTGCTATGGCAACTTCATACGAAACAAAGGACGAAAACGGTGCTTTAATCACAGACGAGTTTATTCGCCCGATGGTTGTTACAGAAAACGGCGCACCTGTTGGCAAGATTTCTGCAAATGACAGCGTTATCTGCTTCAACTTCCGCCCTGACAGAGCACGTGAAATTACAAGAACTTTTGTTGACCCTGACTTTACAGGCTTCAATCGTGAAATGTTCCCGCTTTACTATGTTTGTATGACGCAGTATGATGCTTCTATGCCAAACGTAAACGTAGCATTCAAACCACAGTCACTTAAAAACACATTCGGCGAATACATTTCAAAGCAGGGTCTTTCACAGCTTCGAATTGCTGAAACAGAAAAGTACGCTCACGTAACCTTCTTCTTTAACGGCGGTGTTGAAGACGTATACGAGGGCGAAGACAGAAAGCTGATTGCATCACCGAAGGTTGCAACTTACGATATGCAGCCGGAAATGAGTGCATACCTTGTCGCAGATGCTTGCTGCGAGCTTATAAACGAGGACAAGTATGACTGCATTATTTTAAACTTCGCAAACTGCGATATGGTTGGTCACACAGGCGTATTTGAGGCGGCTGTTGCAGCGGTTGAGGCAGTTGACGAATGTCTTTCTAAGGTTGTTGATGCAATTATGGCAAAAGGCGGTAAGGTTTTAATTACTGCCGACCACGGTAATGCGGACAAGATGTTCGAGCCTGATACAAAGGACGTGTTCACAGCCCACACAACAAACCCTGTTCCTCTAATCGTTATGGGTGCAGGCGATGTTACTCTTGAAAGAGGTAAGCTTTGCGACTTGACACCGACAATGCTTGACCTTATGGGCCTTTCAAAGCCTGAAGAAATGTCAGGCAAGAGCTTGATAGTTAAATAAATTAAAAGAGATGTGAAAAAAATCACATCTCTTTTTTGTTGCGGTTTTCATTTTGTGGAATATTGCATTTAAACTTTCAGGTAAATATGGAATTTTTAAAGTATTATACTTTTTGTGTTTTTTAAATACAGGGAATTAAAAAACGCGCAACCTGTGGTCACGCGTGAAAAACGAATGACCCTTGTAGTTGCGAAATACAAATTCAATACGCAAATAACGTCACGAATGAATAGGCCATCGTTTTTTCCATAAGAAAAAAAACCGTGACTATATTTGCCAATGATTGTATTAATTTGTATTTCGCAAGTTTAGTATATCATAATAATTAAAATTTTGCAAGATAAATTGTATGACAAGTTTCGACAAAAATCCTCCCTTGTGTAAAGGGAGCCGTCAACGTAGTTGCCTGAGGGATTGTTTATTTATATATGTACTTTTGTTTGCCCAAAAGTACCAAAAGGCACACAAGGGTGACCCTTGTGTATCCCCTATGTAGCGGCTCGAACAGTATCAAATCTGCAAACCCTTTGGGTTGCAGTATTTGACAACTCGCTCAGGCTGCTAAAACAGGTCGAGCCAAAGACCTTTCGTGCTCTCGCAAGCTCGGCACGCCGCTATCGCGTTAAGAAAAAAATGAAACAAGGAAAATTTTATGCAAGCCGAATTCCATACATTTATCCTTAACTTGTTCCCTTTTCCATCTGCGTTTGGACTTGGGCAAAGGATTACATAAGAGAAATCACTGTTTTTAATAAAAAAAGAAGAAAATCCCCATCGGACTTTCTTCTTTTTTATTAAGCACTAAACGTCAACAAGCGTTCCGTGTGTTTTTCACGGTATCGCAATTAGAATTTATTTCTTGCTGTATAGTGAGTATGAAGCAACTCGTGAGCCTTGTGTGAACCCGGCTTTTCAAAATATTCCTTATAAAGAATATCCATATCAGGGTTCTTGTGTGACTGTCTTACTGTTGCGTTCATATCTTCTTTGTAAAGAGCCTTTGCACGTTCTTTCTTAACATCAACCGTCATCCAGGTCTTTGCATCACAGATTGGCTGACCGCCACCTGTTACACATCCGCCAGGACAAGCCATAACTTCGATGAAGTGATATGTCTTTTCACCGCTCTTGATTGAGTCAAGAAGCTTTCTTGCATTACCAAGACCGTGAGCGATTGCAACGTTTACGTCCATTCCGCCCATATTAACTGTTGCTTCCTTGATGCCTTCTGTTCCTCGAACTGCTTCAAAGTCAAGCTTATCAAGTTCCTTATTTTCAAGGATTTCGTAAACTGTACGAAGTGCAGCTTCCATAACACCGCCTGTTGCACCAAAGATGTGTGCAGCACCTGATGCTTCACCGAATGGCTGATCAAACATTTCATCAGGCAACTTATCGAACAGGATACCCTGCTCCTTAATCATCTTTGCAAGTTCACGGGTTGTGATAACTGCGTCAACGTCACGAAGTCCGTTTGCTTCCATTTCAGGACGGCTGTTTTCAAATTTCTTTGCTACACACGGCATTACAGATACCACATAAATCTTTTCAGGGTCAATGTTGTTCTTTTCTGCGAAGTAGCTCTTTATAACTGCACCAAACATCTGGTGTGGTGATTTACAGCTTGAAAGATTGTCAATAAATTCAGGGAAGTTGTGTTCACAGAACTTAATCCAACCAGGAGAACAAGATGTAATCATCGGAAGTGTTCCGCCGTTCTTGATTCTCTCTAAAAGTTCGTTACCCTCTTCCATAATTGTAAGGTCGGCACCTGTATCTGTGTCAAATACCTTATCAAAGCCAAGACGGCGAAGAGCTGCAACCATTTTGCCTGTTACAGGTGTTCCCATCGGCATACCGAATTCCTCACCAAGCGCTGCACGAACAGCAGGAGCTGTCTGAACAACAACGTACTTGTCAGGGTCTGCGATTGCTTCAAATACTTCGTCTGTTGCGTACTTTTCGTGAAGTGCGCCAACAGGGCAAGCTGTGATACACTGTCCGCAGTTTACACAAGCTGTATCTGCAAGGTTTGCTTCAAAAGCACAACCAATCTTTGTTGCAAAGCCTCTTTCCTGAGCGTCAATAACTCCAACAGTCTGCACGTTCTTACAAACGTTGATACATCTGCGGCAAAGTACACATTTGTTGTTATCTCTTACAATTGATGTGCCTGATGCGTCAATTTCGTATTCGTTTCTTACACCTTCAAAAGCGATGTCTGTAACACCAAGCTCATCAGCAAGCTTCTGAAGTTCACACTTCTGGTTTCTTGAACAGGTCAGACATTTTCTGTCGTGGTTTGAAAGAATAAGTTCAAGTGTGCTCTTTCTTGCAGCCTTTACCTTCGGTGAGTGTGTTAAAACCTCGATGCCTTCTGCAACCGGATATACGCAAGCTGCCTGAAGCGCTCTTGCGCCAACAATCTCAACTACACACATTCTGCATGAGCCGGTAACAGATGCATCTTTTAAATAACATAGAGTAGGAATATCAATTCCGTTAGCCTGAGCAGCTTCTAAGATAGTAGTACCTTCCGGGACGCTGATAGGCTGGCCGTTTATTTTCAAGTTTACCATATTATCATAAATCCTTTCTTAAAATTACTTCTTATAAATTGCACCAAACTTACATGATGATTCACATGCACCACACTTGATACACTTTTCCTGGTCAATTACGAATGGTGACTTAACTTCGCCTGAAATAGCGCCAACAGGACACTTTCTTGCACATAGGCTACATCCCTTACACTTTTCACGGTCGATTGTGTACTGAAGAAGTGATTTACATACGCCTGCCGGACACTTCTTGTCCTGAACGTGAGCGATGTATTCGTGTCTGAAGTACTTAAGTGTTGAAAGAACAGGGTTTGGAGCTGTTTGTCCAAGACCGCAAAGTGATGATGCCTTGATTGCATGGCACAGTTCTTCCATCTTGTCAATGTCTTCCATTGTACCCTTACCATCTGTAATCTTTTCAAGGATTTCAAGAAGTCGTCTTGTACCGATTCTACATGGTGTACACTTACCGCATGATTCGTCAACAGTAAATTCAAGGAAGAATTTCGCAATATCAACCATACAGTTGTCTTCGTCCATAACGATAAGTCCGCCTGAACCCATCATTGAGCCGATTGCCATAAGTGAATCGTAGTCGATTGGTGTATCGATAAGCTCTGCCGGAATACATCCGCCTGAAGGACCACCGGTCTGAGCAGCCTTGAACTTCTTGCCGTTCGGGATACCGCCGCCGATTTCTTCAACGATTTCACGAAGTGTTGTTCCCATAGGAACTTCAACAAGACCTGTATTGTTAATTTTTCCGCCAAGTGCGAATACCTTTGTACCCTTTGACTTTTCTGTACCCATAGATGTGAACCAGTCAACACCCTTTAGGATAATCTGCGGAATGTTTGCATAAGTTTCAACGTTATTAAGTAGTGTCGGTTTTCCCCAAAGACCCTTGATTGCAGGGAATGGAGGACGAGGACGAGGTTCGCCTCGCTTACCTTCGATAGATGTTAAAAGTGCTGTTTCTTCACCGCAAACGAATGCGCCGGCACCAAGCTTGATATCAAGGTCGAACTTGAAGCCTGTTCCGAAGATGTCTTCGCCCAAAAGACCGTATTCTTTTGCCTGCTTTATTGCAGTTCTTAGTCTTTCAACTGCGATTGGGTATTCAGCACGGATATAAACATAACCCTGGTCAGCACCAACTGCGTAAGCAGCGATTGCCATAGCTTCGATAAGAGCGTGTGGGTCACCTTCCAGAATTGAACGGTCCATAAATGCACCCGGGTCACCTTCGTCAGCGTTACAAGCAACATACTTCTGTTCGCCAACTGCATCATGAGTGAACTGCCACTTAAGTCCTGTCGGGAATCCGCCGCCGCCACGGCCACGAAGACCTGAATCCTTAATATTCTGGATTACTTCTTCTCTTGTCATTTCAGTAAGAACTTTACCCAAAGCCTGATAACCGTCAACAGCGATGTACTCTTCAATATTGTCAGGGTTAATTACACCACAGTTACGAAGCGCAACACGCATCTGCTTTGCATAGAACTGTGTTTCGTTAAGTGACTTTATGTTGTCTTCCTGAACAGTTTCACTGTAAAGAAGTCTTTTTACAATTCTACCCTTTAACAGGTGTTCTTCTACGATTTCTTTAACATCGTCCTTTTCAACACGGCTATAAAAAGCACCTTCCGGATATACAACCACGATTGGACCCAAAGCACAAAGACCGAAGCAACCTGTCTGAACAAGCTTTACTTCGTTTTCAAGTCCGTTTTCTGCAAGGCGAGCCTGAAATTCTTCCTGAAGTGCTACTGAGCCTGAGGAAGTACAGCCTGTACCGCCGCAAATCAATACATGAGATCTATAAATATTCATTTACTATACCTCCCTATTAACCCTGTGCGCCAACTGTGTATTCGGCTACCGGGGTTCCGTTAACAAGATGCTCTGCCACAACACGAGCTACCTTTTCTTCTGTCATCTTAACGTAAGTTACCTTTTCCTGACCTGGCATATACACTTCCACGATAGGCTCCAAACGGCACATACCGATACAACCTGTCTGTGTAACTGTTGCATTTGCCACGTTACGCTTTTCAATTTCCTGCAGGAATGCGTTTAGAACAGGGCGAGCACCGGCTGCGATTCCGCAAGTTGCCATACCAACAACAACACGGATTCCGTCCTCACGCTCCTTGCGCAAATTAACCTGATTTAGCGCTCTGTCACGAATTGCCTGCAATTCTGCCAAACTTTTCATAAGTTCCCTCCTGAATTTTATTTTTATTTTTTTATTTCTCTTTATAAAACTCTACGATACCGAGATATCACAAAGCCCCTCACTAATATACTCGTCAAGCCACGAAAGAACCTCGGGAGTGTCAAGCGGGACGCCGCCAAGAACTTCTCTTATGCTTCTGGTATCCAGCTCAAATTCCTTTCCGTTTTTTGTGTGACGGTATAAAAAGTCAATTTCAGGCGACCCCCAGATAAGGGTCTTCATTGTTCCTGTCATATCCCCTAAAGGTGCGCGGTCTATATGGTCATATTGGAAAGTTACAAAAACTTTTGTTCCAACGCCAAGCTCTGACGTGATGTCAAGTCCGCCGCCGCACTGAACACTCGCTGCTTCAAAAAGCGGTATTCCCATACCAACCTTTCGGGTAGTTCGGGTGGTTGAGAACGGGTCTCTGACAGTTTTCAAAAACTCTTCGCTCATTCCTGAGCCGTTATCGTTTATCCCTATCGTCAGAAGATTTTTTTCTTCATCCTCCGTCACAATAATTTCGATAAGGCTCGCCTTTGCTTTTACCGAGTTTTTTGCGATGTCTAATATGTGAAGCGATAATTCTTTCATAATTATCCTCCAAATAATTCCGATATACTGTCAAGATATGCACTTGCCGTTGCAATATCCTGAAGATAATGTGCATCGGAATTTCTGAATATTCTGTATTTTTTAAGCTCATTTCTTGCCGCAAGGTAGCTTTCAACGTCCTGAGTCATTCGTGAAATCTCGATATTCTTTATGTCAATATCGTCCGGAATAAAGCCCAGATTTGTCAAAACGCTGTAGGAATGGCGGTCAACGTGTGCCGGAATATAAATTCCGCCTACCGATTTTACCACGTCAAACAGGTGGTTCATACTCATTGCCGCCGATGAAATCAGCAGTTTTTCTTCATATCCGGTTATGTTGTCATCTTTATCCATATACGCCTGTTCCCCGAAGATTTCTGGGCGGTTTTTTATGTCGGGAAGCCTTTTATAAACCTCGCTTGCCGCATCATACGCCGCATCAAGTGTGGGGTACAGGGTCAGAATGTGAACTTCTTCCTCCGTTTCAACCTCCATACCAGGAATAACGGTTATGCCCACTTCCTTTGCAACCTCCATACAGGCTTTTACATTACCCACTGTGTTATGGTCGGAAACCGCAATGGCGTTAAGCCCCGAAAGTGCCGCCATATTCACAATGTTGTTTGGTGTCATATCCATATCGCCGCAGGGCGATAGGCAGGAATGAATGTGAAAATCGTAGTAAATCATAGCGTTTTACTTATTTCTACCGCAAGCAGATATGCGTCCTTATCACTTTTTAAAATGACAATACCCTCGCTATCCGCTTTTTCGATAATTTTCTCATCAGCACCAATGCCCTCACAAAGAATTATGCAGGCGGGTTCGGTCAGCGATGCAACGGCAACAATATTGATGTTGTTCATAATCGTTATCCAGCAATCGCCCGCTTGTGCCTTCCCCATAACGTGGCTCAAAAGGTCGCCGATATAACAGCCTGTCACCTCACGGTCTTCATAATCCGTGCTTGTTACAATGTCAAGATTAAGCTTTTCTTTTAGTTCAGATACCTTCATTTTCAAATACCTGACTTTCTTTTATTTTTTAAGACCTAAAAGTCCTCATTAAGCTCAAACAGTTTTTTTGCGAGCTTATCAATTTTCTTTCTCATAATGAAAACGCAGTCGTTTTCGTTGGCATATCCACGGACAATGTCCTCCGCCAGAGCCTTACAGGACGGCGCACCGCATGAACCGCAGTCAAGCTGTGGGAACTTTTCGCAAAGCTCCTCCATTTTCTCCATTTTGCGCATTGCCTCCAGGAAATCATCGTCAAGGCCGGAATGCACTCTGCCGGTCACTTCTTTTTGCCACGAAAATTTTTCTGTCTGTGCAGGAACATTACTTTCCTGAACCTTTGCTTTTTTTGATTGCTGGGCAATTCTTCGTGAGGCTAAAAACGGATTTTCAATGTTCAGCGCACCGCCGGCGCATCCTGAAACACAAGCAGAAAGCTCGATAAATTCAACGGCGCCCATCTTTCCGTATTCAATTTCCTCCATCACCTGAAGCACATTGTTAATGCCGTCAACCGCCATATAATCATCAACACCGGTTCCTCGGCACTCGCCACCGCTTCTTGCCCAGAAAATGCCCTCTCTTCCCGAAACTGCAAGGTCTTTCTTTTCCTCAACCTTGTCAATTAACGGAATTATCCTGCTCGCCACATCACGAACACTAATCGCTCCGTCTACATTTGATTTCTCAAGAGTAAGCGGCGACTTAATGCTTGTAACCTTTGCAGGACAAGGGGTTATAAAGAAGATGCCTATTTCCTCCGGTTTTAAGCCGGTTTCGTTAACCGCCTCTTCCCTTGCAAGCATTGCTGCTGCCTCCATCGGCGAGATAAGACTCAAAACATGTTCTAAAAGCTCCGGAAAACGTTCCCTCATAAGACGCAACACAGCAGGACAAGCCGAACTTATAACAGGCTTTTTCAGATTGCCGGAGGCAATTTTTTCCCTTGTTGCTGCGCTTATGTATTCGGCCCCTCTTGCCACCTCGAATACGTGGTCAAAGCCAATCTCTAAAAATGCATTCAGGATTTTATTGACACTTATATCCGATGAAAACTGGCTGTAAAAAGACGGTGCCGGCATGGCTATGTTATATTTGAATTTTTGAAGCATAGAGAAATCATCAGCTGCTGCAATCTTTGCGTGTGACTGGCATACTCTTATACATTCGCCGCAGTCAATACAACGTTGCTTAATAATCTTCGCTTTTCCGTGCCGTACACGAATTGCTTCTGTCGGGCAATGGGAAATACAGTTTGTGCAGCCGTGACATTTTTCCTCGTCAAGCTTTACCGAGTGAAAATAAGCCATTTGTTTCACCTCACAGATTTATAATCAGCGTAAGTGTTGTTCCCTTTTGGGGAGCTGTATCAATTTGCATATCGTCTGTGTATTTTTTTATGTTGGGAAGACCCATTCCGGCGCCGAACCCAAGCTCACGGATTTTGTCTGTTGCAGTAGAGAAGCCAGCCTGCATGGCAAGGTCAAGGTTTTCAATACCGGGGCCCTCATCACGAAAGGTAATTTTGATTTCCTTTCCCGATATTTCCGCCCGGCATTCTCCGCCTCCGCCATGTATTATGGTGTTTATCTCCGCCTCATACATAGCTATGGCAACACGGCGAACCACATCTGCCGGAACTCCCAGCTTTTTCAAAACCGCCTTGAAGTTACTTGACGCTTCGCCGGCAACAGAAAAATCTGTACCCGAAAGAATATAATTCTTAATCATCCTCAAGCCCTCTTATACCCTTTTCGTATAAAAGTCCGCAGGATGTATACATCGTCTTCGGGGTTGAAAGAAGCGCAATACCCTTTTCGTTTGCAAGCTCGATAACATCATCAGCAGGAACTTTGCCTCGAACAAAGCAGATTGCTGTAATGTCCATCATTTCTGCGGTTCTTATCACCTGTGAATTGATAAGACCTGTCAAAAGCATTGCCTGCTCATCAACGAACGCCAGAACGTCACTCATTAAATCACTTCCGAACGCAGTTTTGATGTCCTTTTCCAAAAGAGCTTCGTCACTACCCAAAAACTCTGCGCCTATAACATTTTTAATTTCAGACAACAGCATATCCAATTCTCCTTAGTTATATTTAGCAAGGATATCGTCTACGTCCTTAACCTCAAGTCTTCCGTAAACTTCGTCATTAACAGTAAGAACCGGGGCAAGACCGCACGCACCGATACAACGTGTTGCCTCAAGTGAGAACTTTCCGTCCGGTGTGCATCCGCCAACGTCAATTGATAAACGTTCTTTGAACTTTTCCAGAATATCTCCTGAACCCTTAACGTAGCAAGCTGTTCCAAGACAGATACCAATGTGATGTTCGCCCTTTGGTTCAAGTGTGAACTGTGTGTAGAAAGTTACGATTCCGTAAATTTCAGCAAGAGGAGCGCCAAGTCCTTCTGAAATCATTTCCTGAACTTCAATCGGAAGATAACCGTAAATTTCCTGCGCCTTATGAAGCACCGGAATTACAGCACCCTCCTGGTCCTTGTGTTCAGCAATTACTTTCATAAGTTCTGCTTCTTGTTCTTTTGTACCTTTGAAAGGTATTGTTGTTGGTTTACTCATGTTTTTCCTCCTTAATTACTTTTTTGTAAAATAACTCAATTTAATTATAACACATCAAATTTTAAAAATCTACATTATAATTAAAAAAAATAATAATTATATGTCTCTTTTTGTTTGTTTTTCCTCTCTTTTTTAGAACCATTTTTCCATCTCGCCTCCTTTTGTGTCCCTATTTTGCCATACATTGAAAATCACAAAAAAAGTCCGGCAATTTTGCCGGACAAAAATCTTGTTTTTTATTATTCTTCAGCGTCTTCTATCACCTCAACAGGTGTCTCTGTTGTGCTTTGAACATTTTTAAGACTTCTTATGATAGAGCGGGTTCTTACACCAACCAGTTTGTCAAGCTCTTTATTTGCCTGGTCAAGCCTTGTCTGGGTTGTTTCAAGAACCGATGCAAACTTATCAAATTCGGTTTTTACCGCCTCTAAAACCTTCCACGCCTCTGCGCTTCGTTTTTGTATTGCAAGAGTTTTGAAGCCCATCTGCAATGAGTTTAGAAGTGCCGCCATTGTGCTTGGGCCTGCCACATTAACTCTGTATGTGTTCTGAAGATTTTCCAGAATTCCTTCGTTCACAACCTCGGCATAAAGCCCCTCAAAAGGCAGGAACATTATGGCAAAGTCTGTGGTGTGCGGCGGTTCTACGTATTTATCGTGTATGTCCTTTGCAAAGCCTTTAATTCTTGTAAACAGTACGTTTTTTGCCGCTTTTATTCTGTCGGCATCACCGCTTTCATAAGCGTCCTGCAAATCGTGGAACGCATCTCCCGGGAATTTTGAGTCAATAGGCAGATAAACAAAACCGTCATCGTTAGGCATTTTTACCGCAAACTCAACAGGGTTCTTGCTTCCCGGAACGGTAACCACATTTTCCTCATACTGCTCCGGCGACAAAATTTCGCGAAGTATTGCGCCAAGCTGTATTTCGCCTAAAATTCCGCGTGTTTTTACATTTGAAAGTACCTTCTTCAAGTCACCGACCCCGGTTGCTAAAGTCTGCATTTCGCCAAGACCCTTATGCACCTGCTCAAGTCGTTCGCTTACCACCTTGAAGGACTCGTTCATTTTTTCTTCCAGTGTTTTTTGAAGCTTTTCGTCTACAGTTTTCCTGACATCATCAAGTTTTTTTGTGTTGTCCTCCTGCATCGCGGTCAGACTCTTTACCATAACCTCTCGCATAGCCTCAAGCTTCTGCTCGTTGGTCTGCTCAAAGGTTTTAAAGCGGGTTTCCATCTGCTGAAGGCTTGTTACTACCGCCTTATTCATTTCGCCCTGCTTTTCGGTAATGTTTTTATCTATCTCCTTAAATTTTGCAGACTGATATTCATCCGTTTCCCTTTGGTTTTTGGAAATCATTTCTCCTAAAAGTTTTACGGTTTCAATAATTTTTCCGCCATCCGAATCACCCTTTTTAAACAGGGACACTAAAATCGATATTAGCACAAGAACTATGAGTGCTATCAATAAAATTTCTGTCATAACAAACTCTCCTTATTTACAGGTATTTAAAAACATCTTCCGCATCCTGCCAGAAAACCTGAACGCCCATATCACAAAGGATTTGCGCAAACATTTCTGCCACAATTTGTTCTGTTCCGAAATGCCCCGCATCTATTATGTTTATGTCGTCTTTGGCATCTAACATCTGGTGGTACTTTGCGTCCCCCGTAACAAGCACATCAGCACCCTTTTTTATTGCAGCAGGAAGGACGTCTCCGCCTGCTCCCGAACAGATTGCAACCTTGGTGACACACTTTTTTGTGTCCCCACAAAACCGTACCTTTGCTGAAAGCTTTTCTTCAACCATTTTTGCAAATTCACAAAAATCCATCGGCTTATCAAGAATACCTATTCTGCCAAGTCCGTCTTCCACCAAAGGCTCGGCATTCTTTAAGCCAAATATGTCGGAAAGCCTTGCATTTATGCCGTTTTCTGCTTTATCACAGTTTGTATGAGCAGAGTAGATTGCGATTTTATTTTCAATCACGTCCAATAAAAGCTTTCCGCTTTTTGTGTCCCCGTTTATACGATTGATTGGTGAGAAGATTACAGGGTGGTGTGATATAATCAATTCAGCCTCTGCATTTTTTGCAAATTCTATTACATCTTCTGTAATATCAAGGCAGGTTACAACAGTTTTCACATCACGGCTTCTGTCACCCACCAAAAGTCCCACATTGTCCCACTCATACGCAAGCTCGAACGGGTATTCCTTTTCAAATCTTTCAATTATGTCACTTATTTTCATTTTCCACTCTCCCGATTTTATCTGTCGCTAAAAGCAATTTTTCAAGTCTTTTTATTTCCTTAGGGGTTGCGTCCTTGCTTTTTTTAAGTCCTTCATAAATTTTTGTAAATTCACGCCATTTTTTTTCATAAAGTACAGGAAAAAATTTATGCTGATACAGTTTCTGCGGCAAATGCCTGTCAATTTCTCTTCTGTACCCCGAATAGTGCAGTTTATTATCCCACGGATATTCAGCCACAATTAAATTATATACCTTAAAACCCTCAACTGCCAGGTCTTCCTCTAAAATTTTGTAACCGTTTTTCAAAAGATATTCCCGAAGCTCATACTGACGGTTCATAGGCTGAAGAACGAGGCGTGCCGCTTTTGCCTTATCCTCATCCTCCGAAATAATCTTTTCTATCATTTCGCCACCCATTCCTGCAATTATAATACAGTCGGTTTCGCCTTTTTCAATAGGAGAAAGTCCGCCGCCGAGCCTTAACTCAACACCGGCGTTTTGTTTCTTAACATTTTCCGCTGCAATTTTAAGAGGTCCCGGCATTATATCGGTAGCAATTACCTTAACCCCCGCCTCACACAGCTTTATTGGTACATAGGCGTGGTCCGTTCCTATATCCGCACAGGATTTCCCCGAAACATGCCTTAAAATCATTTCAAGTCTTGGTGTAATCATCAAAATTCCCTCTTATGCATAAAAATTCAGTTATGCAACTTTTCATCAACAGGTGTGGATAACTTTTTTGGTCTTACAAACCGCATATTTGTGCGGTTTGTTTTAATTCATAAACATTTTCATTCAACAAAAAGTGCAATTTTTCAACACTTTTTACAACATTGTCACATAATTTTTTGTAAACCGGCTTTATTTTTCCTCGCTCACGTAGTTATGCCATTTTTTTAACCCCACTTTTTGTGGGATAAGTATGTGGATAAAGGGGATAAGTTTCAAAAATCCACTTAAATTAACGTTTCTTGATGTTGAAAACATTTTAACTGCCTGTGGATAGTTTTATACGTTGGTTTACATAATATTTTTATATTTTTCTTGTCTTTTTTATAATTTTTGGTAAATATTTACTCTTGACTAAATATTCTTTTTCTATCCTTATTTTACCTTATTTTAAGAGAAAACGAGGCAAAAGCTGCCCCGTTTATATCTTATTTAATAACGTCACATCCCATATAGCCGCGAAGTGCTTCAGGAACGGTTACAGTACCGTCTTCATTCTGATAATTTTCCAAAATCGCAGCAACCGTTCTTCCAACCGCAAGGCCTGAACCGTTTAGTGTATGAACAAACTGTGCCTTGTCCTTCGGACCGTCTTTATAACGGATATTGGCACGTCTTGCCTGATAATCCTCGAAGTTTGAGCAGGATGAGATTTCAACGTATCTATTATAGCTTGGCATCCATACCTCAATGTCGTATGTGCAGGCTGATGAGAATCCCAAATCGCCTGTAGACAGGCAAACTACACGGTAGGGAATACCAAGTCCCTGAAGCAGAATTTCTGCATCGTGAGTTAAGGATTCAAGCTCGTTATATGATTCTTCCGGCTTTGCAAACTTAACAAGTTCTACCTTATTAAACTGGTGCTGACGGATAAGACCTCTTGTGTCACGCCCTGCAGAGCCTGCTTCTGCTCTGAAACAAGCTGAATATGCACAGTATTTAACAGGAAGCTTTGCTCCGTCTAAAATTTCGTCACGGTGCAGATTTGTAACCGGAACTTCAGCTGTTGGAATCAGGAAATAGCCGTTATTTGCTACCTTAAATGCGTCTTCTTCAAACTTAGGAAGCTGACCTGTTCCTGTCATAGATGCACGGTTTACCATATATGGCGGGAAAATTTCTGTGTAGCCGTTTTCTGTGTGTGTATTCAAGAAATACTGGATAACGCTACGCTCTAATCTTGCGCCAAGTCCCTTATAAACAGTAAATCTTGTTCCTGCAACCTTTGCGCCGCGGTCAAAGTCTAAAATATCAAGATTTGTTCCGATATCCCAGTGTGCCTTTGCCTCAAAATCAAACTCTCTTGGTTCTGACCAACGTCTTACCTCGACATTATCGCTGTCGTCTGTGCCGATAGGGGATTTAGCTGACGGAATGTTAGGGATTCTCAACATGAAATCTCTTAACTTTTCATCAATCTCAGAAACCTCTGCGTCAAACTCCTTGATTTCGTTTGATAATTCCTTCATTTCAGCAAAAATAGCGTCTGTGTTTTCGCCGGCTTTCTTCATTGCAGGAATCTGCTTTGTAATTTCGTTCTGTTTTGCCTTCATTTGCTCAACTTTTGCCAGAATTTCACGTCTTTTTGCGTCAAGCTCAATCGCAGGCTCAATGTCCAGGTCGTTTGCTCTGTTTTTTAGCGCCTCTTTAATCTTTTCCGGCTCTGTTCTTAGTAATTTTATGTCTAACATTTTAATTTCTCCAATCTATTTTCTTCCTATTTATATTATTGTGCTTCTTTTACTAAAAAATCGTAGATTTCCTTTTGTTCTGCGGATAAATCCTCTGTAAAAATCTCGCTCAAAAGCTTTCTTGCTGATGTTTTTTTACCATCCAAAAGCTTCTCATATACTTCAATCAATGCTTTATAAGCAGTTGTTTCCTTTATAAGAGCATCTCTTTCGGTTGTCAACGCCTGATTTGCCTCAAAGAACCCTTTATTGGCGTCCTTAAGCGATTTATTAAGCTCAACAAGCTGCATATTTTCTTCGCTTACCTGTGCAGCTTTATTGGAAAGTGTAACATTTTCCGCTTCGGTTTCGCTTACTCTCAGCTGTTCTAAGTGCTGTTGCGCAAAAAACGAAACAACAATCATAATAATTGCCGCAACAAATATCAGGGAAGTATACATAACAAGGGATTTGTTGTCGCTTTTCTTAATATCCATGCCGATTACCCCCGTTTTATAATATCTAACAGTCGCTCAAGGTCCGCATTTCCGTAGTATTCTATTTCAATCTTTCCCTTTTTTGATGTTCCGGAAAGCTTCACCTTTGTACCCAAAAACTGCTCAAGACTGCGGGATATACGCTCCATTTCAATCTTGTATGCACTTTCTTTAGGCTCTTTTTTCGGTTGTTTTGGGTTCGCAAGGTCTTTTGCAAGATTTTCTGCCTGGCGAACGTTAAGTCCCTCTTCAATTATTCGATTGATAAAAAATTCACGAACTACTCCTGCCGGAACAGAAAGCGCACATCTTGCGTGTCCCTCGGTAATTTCGCCTGCTATAAGCTTCTCTCTTGCGTAGTCGTCCAGAGTCAGCAAACGCACGGAATTTGCGATAGCACTGCGGCTTTTACCCAATTTTGTGCTTATTTCTTCCTGAGTAAAATTGTACTCATCCATAAGCGCGCGATAGCCAAGCGCCTCTTCAATCGGGTTCAAATCCTCACGCTGAAGATTCTCTATTAGCGCAATTTCAGCAGTGGTAACATCGTCATATTCACGTACAATTACCGGGATTTTCTTAATTCCCGCCTTTTTTGCGGCACGCCATCTGCGTTCACCTGCTACAATTGTGTATAAATCGCCTTTTTTTGTCACAATAATAGGCTGAATAATGCCATGCTCTTTAATAGAGTCGGAAAGAGCTTCAAGTTTTTCTTCGTCAAAGCTTTTTCTCGGTTGGTTTTTATTAGGCATTACCTCGGTTATTTTTACTTCTATAACGCCCGATTCACTCTTTGTGGTATCTTCCGCAAACAGTGCGTCAAGGCCCTTTCCTAAGCCTTTTTTAGCCATTTAACCACTCCTTGTTATTTGAAATAATTTCTCTTGAAAGTGCAAAATAAGCCTCTGCACCCTTTGATGTAATATCATATTTTATTATAGGCTGACCATAGCTTGGTGCCTCAGAAAGCCTTACATTACGCGGAATTGGCGATGAGAACACCTTGTCCGGAAAATGCTTTTTAACTTCATTTAATACCTGTTCTGAAAGATTTGTTCTGCTGTCATACATCGTAGCACAAATTCCTTCAATCTCAAGCTTTGTATTCAAGGACTTTTTTATGTTCTTTACAGAGTTTATAAGCTGAGAAAGTCCCTCAAGGGCGTAATATTCGCACTGAATAGGTATTAAAATACTGTCTGCAGCCGTCATAATGTTGATTGTAAGCATTCCAAGGGCAGGAGGGGCGTCAATAATTATGAAATCATAATCATTTTTTACCTCTTTTAGTGCCTCTTTTACGAAAAACTCTCTGTTTTCCTCGCTTGCAAGTTCAATTTCAGCTGCGGAAAGCTCCGGAAGTGACGGAATTATAGAAAGACCTCTGCACGCCGTCTTTATTATAGCATCCTTTGTTTTTCCGCTGTCCGCAAGGCAGTCATACAAAGAAAATTCGATTGTATCCTTTGAAACGCCCAGTCCTGATGTGGCATTACCCTGCGGGTCGCTGTCCACAACAAGCACTTTTTTGCCTTTATACGCAAGGCAAGCAGCAAGATTTACCGCTGTTGTAGTCTTCCCGACACCGCCTTTTTGATTGATTACGGCTATTATCTTTCCCATAAAACCTTTCCTTTGCTAATTTTTCTTCTTATTATATAAATATGCAAACAAATAAACTTGTCTACATTTATTATAACACAAAAAAACAAAATGTAAATGTTTCACATGAAACATTTTTAAATATTTTTTGTATATTTTCTTAATTTTGGCAAAAAATAGACTAAAATACCTTTTTTGGAGAGCGTTTTTTATGAAAGTCGGTAATTTTTTTAAAAATATTCTTGTATATGAGCCACCCTTGGAAAAGGAATCCTTTGATTTGGAAGAAAAAACTTCCGATATTATATATGACGTCAGAAAGGAAAATAAAAAAAGGCCCATTCCGCAGGTTTCTTCTGATATAAAAGAAAATCTTGATTTCATAAAAGAACGGTTTTCTTTTCCAAAAAATAGCGATGTGGTAATTCGCGAGCTTCTTTTACCCGGTGGGGTGTCTGCATTTTTGGTGTTTTATGACGGAATGACGGACTCTACTCTCATCGACACCGCTCTTGTAAAGCCTCTTTTTGAGTTACCGCTCTTTTCAGACAGAAAAAAATACGATAGTGATGCGGTTTTTGAGGGTTTAATAATTCATTCTCAGATAAAGCGCAGCAAGAAACTTGACGCCATAATAGACGACATAAATTTTGGTAATTGCGCTCTTTTTATTGATGGAATTGACGAGGCATTTTCTGCCGATGTAAAGAACTGGCCTCACAGAAGCGTTGAAAAGCCGGAAAATGAGCAGTCTATCTATGGTCCGCAAGAGGCCTTTGCAGAAATGCTGCGTGGAAATTCCGCACAGGTACGCAAATTTTTAAAAACAGAACGGCTTATTTGTGAAAATATGCAGGTTGGCAACGTTTCAAAGACACCCGGGGTTATTATGTACCTTTCCGATGTGGCAAACGAAGACCTGATAAACGAGGTTCGGCACAGAATAAATAGTCTTTCCACAGACTATGTCATATCCGTAGAGGAGCTTTCTATGATGATCGAGGACTCGCCAATGATGGTTACGGGGCATATTCTGGCAACAGAGCGGCCTGACCGTGTTGCAAGAGCGCTATCCGAGGGCAGAGTTGCCATTATTTTAAACGGGAGTTCACGCGCCTTAATTCTTCCTACCAACGCCTATGAAATGACCCATTCCGCAGCAGACGCCTACTTGCGAGCCGATTTTGCAAATATGTCCCGCGTTATACGCCTTATTTCCATCTTTATTTCGGTGCTTCTTCCGGGGCTTTTTATTGCAATAACCCTTTTTCATGAGGAAATGCTGCCCACCTATTTGCTTTATGCCATAAGCGCATCACGACAGAACGTGCCTTTTCCAAGCATTATAGAGCTTCTTTTAATGGAGCTTGCCTTTGAGATGATACGTGAGGCAGGAGTTCGGATGCCCGGGCCTTTAGGCTCAATTCTCGGCATCGTGGGCGGTCTTATTCTTGGTCAGGCAGCAGTAAGTGCCAAAATAGTAAGCCCTATTATGATTATAATTGTGGCAATAACCGGTATCGGCTCCTTTGCAACTGCCGATTATTCTCTGGGTTGGAGCTACAGAATGCTAAAAATCATCTTCATTCTTTTAGGCGGAAGCTTTGGCTTTTTCGGCATAGCTATGGGAATTTTTATTTATTCCGTTTTAATTGCATCAACAAAAAGCTTTGGCGTGCCGTTTCTTTCACCACTTCCGGGCAACAACCTATACAAAAACGCCGTTTTTGTTCCGCCCGTATGGCAGACAGAAAAACGCCCCGGCTACTTAAAACCGAAAAAGCTGTATAGGGAAGATAAGATAAGCAAGAAATGGCGTGTAGGCAGGTAGTCCTGTAAATTAGGGGCATTTTATTGACAACGGTTATAAAACCGTCTGTTTAACAAAAAGTTTCACGTGAAACATTGTATTTTTATTGACTGTTGTTTTTATGTCCCTATTTTGACATACGTTGAAAGGAGAATGTATGAATACAAAAATCAGATTAAATCAAAGGCAATTAACCCTTCTTATGTCTAACCTTTTAATAACCAAAATGACCTTTTCCTTTCCAAGATTTCTGTTTAAAACAAGCGGGAACGCCGCTTGGATACAGGCAATTTATATGTCCCTTTTGGCATATATTATTCTAAGGCTGTCCCTTTCATTTTTTAAATATACAGGGAACAAATCTATTCTTCAGTTATCTGAGAGTTTGGGCAAAAAACCGCTTAAAATAGCGGTTTCTCTAATAATTGCCTTTATAATTATTATTCATACAACCACAGAAATGCGCACCTTTTTAGAGTCTGTAAAGATAGTTCTTCTTCCAAAAACCAAGATAGAATATATATTAATTTTCTTTGGTACAACCGTAGCAGTAGGTGCTCTTTGCGGATTTAATGCACTTTCCACCATAAATGCTTTGTTCTTTCCGTTTTGTCTTTTTTTCCTTGGTGCTTTAGTGTTATTTTTAATACCAACATATAATATAAACAATATTTTCCCTGTATTTGGAACAGGTATCCGGGATGTTTTTTTGAATAGTCTTTTGGATATGCACTGTTTTTCCGACCTTTTAGCACTCAACCTTTTATTCCCTTACGTTGGGGACATAAAAACCATAAAGAGAAGCGGAACAAATGCAGTCATAATAAGCGGGATTATCCTTACAATCATCTGTCTTGCCTACGGATTAACATATCCATACCCATATTCCAGAGAATTCCTGCTTATCCCGTATCAGCTTTCACGAATGGTTAAGGCAGGAGAGTATTTTCAGCGATTTGAAGCGCTTTTCGAATTTGTCTGGACCTTGACACACCTTTTATACTCCGCAATTTATGTGTATATTTTATGCCTTGTGTTCCAGAACGCGTTCAAACTTCGAGCGGCAAAATCATTGATTCCCTGCGTGGTTGCCCTGCTTTCGCTGGTTTCCTTTATTCCCGCATCCGTTGTGGAGCTTTTGGACACCTCAAATACGCTGAAAAGGTTCATCGCACCCTTTGCATTGTTCTTGCCAATACTAATCCCGCTCGCCTACTCTTTAAAGCATCGAAAAAAAGGAGGTAGTCCATAATGAAGCTTTTGAAGATTTTATTTCTATTGCTTTCATTTTCCGTGCTTTTTGGCTGCAGCGATGCAGAAGAACCGGACGCTTTGGGATACGTTGTTGCGCTCGGGATAGATAAGGCGGAGAAAGAAGAATCCAAATATGATATTACTATTCAGTTTGCAAACCCTGTGAGCATAAGCGGCGGGGCAAGTCAGGAAGGCGGTAAGGGCGGAAAAGAAAGCATTAAGAATGTCACTGTTACGGCACCCAGCATTTATTCCGCCGTAAATGTGGCAAACCACGTGGTGAGCAAGGTTTTCACTCTTTCCCACACCAAAGTTGTGGTTTTCTCCGAAGAAATTGCAAAAGCCGGCATTAAAGATATATTGGAAACCATCGGCCGAAGCAGTGATATTCGTCCAAATACGTATTTCACTGTCTGCAAAAGCTCGGCAAAGGACTTTTTAGAATCAGTAAATCCAGAAACCGAAATAAACCCAACAAGATACTACTCCATGCTTTTTGAAAACGATTTTTCCGGCTTTGTTCCGCAAACCAAGAGTCAGGATTTTTACTTTTTTGCAAACAGTAATGAAAAAAACACTGTTTTGCCATTGTCCGCAAAAGCAGAGAAAAAGGGGACATATAACTTTAGTGACAGCGGATACCAATATAAGTTGGAAGACTTTTCTGCAGGAGAAATTCCGTCCGAAAAAACAGAAATTCAGATTATGGGGATGGCAATTTTTGATATGGATAAGTATATAGGCGAAATGGGGGACATAGAAACTGAAATTTATAACCTGTTAACCGGTCAGTATAGAAGCAGTTATGTTACCTACTACTTTTCGCCAACTCCCGATGACCCTATAACCGTTCTTCAGCAACAGAATAAACGGCCAAAAATTACTGTGGATACGTCAGGCGATATCCCGAAAATCAGTTTAAATGTATATGTTGAAGCGGATTTCACCTCATCAACTCCCGAAATGGCGGTAGAAGAGCATCTTAACGAGTTTTCCAACGAGGCATCAGAGGACTTGAAACGTGAAATTGAAAAATTTATTCTAAAAACAAAGGATATGAAAGCGGATATTGTGGGTTTCGGCAGTTTTGCAAAACGAAATTTTATTGACGAAAAGGCTTTTAACGATTACAAATGGAAAGAGAAGTATCCGTCTTCTGTAATTGATGTGAATGTGGATTTTGAGGTGCGCAGAACAGGGCTTGTAGTAAGGAGTGAGAAATAATGTCGGATATTTTTGTCTTTATAGTAACAATCTTAATTGTTATCAGAACTTTCGGGTACGGGTTATGGACCATTTCTTCAAAAAATATAACCGGCGGTCTTTTTATACTTTTAATATCCGCACTCACTGCAGGGCTTTGTTCATATCTGCTGTTTTTTGACAGAACTTGACAGAAAGATAAAAAAATATTATAATAGCGTTTAGAGTAAGTCAGACGGTTGCGGGCACCGAAAGGTGCGTGAGGAAAGTCCGGGCTTCACAGAGCATGGATGCCGGCTAACGGCCGGCGGAGGCGACTCCAGGGACAGTGCAACAGAAAATAAACGCCAGTTTTGGTAAGTGTGGAAATGTGAGGTAAGAGCTCACAGGGAAGATGGTAACTGAATTCCCGTGTAAACCCCATCCGAAGCAACATCGACTGCGTTTGCCTGCTCGGCATATAGCGCGAATGATGGCATGAGCGAAGAGGTAACTCTCCGCCACAGATAGATGACCGTCTAATACAGAACCCGGCTTACAGACTTGCTCTTCTTTAAAAAAAATTCTCCCAAGGTTTTACCTTGGGAGTTTTTATTTTATTTCATTCATTACAAGGTACCCTTCACGAACACCGCAGGGCAGAACATAAATTTTTGATGCACCTATATAAGTTGCAATTTCCTCCATAACCATTATTCCGCACACTATATTGTCATACCTGCTCCTTAATACATCCTTAAGGGTTTCCTCCGGTGCTGATTTTATAAATTCGGCTATGCCTTTTAAGTCTTTTGTTTCTATATATTCTGTGTTTTGTGTCCCTGTAATAAATCTATATATTCTGAGCGCTGTTTTTGCCGTTCCGCCCATCATATATATGTTTTCGCTTTTTCCGTTTACTTTTTTCAGGTATTTTTCAATGTACTTTTTTATTTTTTCTGTTTCTTCTTCTGTCGGGAACACGCCTTCTGCAAATATTTTCTTTATTTTTTTAGCTCCGATAGGGTATGAATCAAAGGACAGAAGATTTTTCTGTTGAAACTCAAAAATTTGCGCACTTCCTCCACCCAGGTCAACGCCTATTCCCGATTTATTTTCGCCTATTTCAGAAATAAGCGCTGAAAAATCGCATTTTGCCTCGTCTTTTCCCGATAATATATCAATTAAAACTCCTGTTTTTTCAAAAATTTCTTTTTTAACTTCCTCTGCATTGTCAAGCACCCGGAATGCAAAGGTTGCAAATGCATATACATGGCATCCTTTTGCTTCGTTTTTAAGGTATTCAATGGCAGTACACAGTTTTTGTGTCCCTGTTTCTGTAAGATGTCCATTTATGGTGTCGTGCAAAATTTCGGACGTAACTGCTGTGTTAGACAGCTTTTTCCCGTTCTCATACATAACAAGACGTATTGTATTAGAACCGATGTCTATAATTCCTACCATTTTCTTACCCTCCTTTTAATACTTAAAAAGACATTCAAAACGCCAAATGGCATAATGAATGTCTTATTTTAATGCATATGATGCTCATGATGGTGGTGATGACCGCCACAACCGCAGTCGCACTCGTCCTCTTCTTCGTCTTCGTCATAATATCCTAAAAAATCGGACGCAGTTGTTTCAATAATTTCATTCTTCGCAAAGTCATTTATCATAAGCTTTCCGTCAGAATAAACGCGCAAAATACAGCCAAGACCGTTTTCTTTTGTATATAAAACCGCATCATCAATTGAACCCGAGCCTGTATAATACTCAACTATACATCCGTTTATTCTAAGATTATAAGCAACATCATAAGCCAGCCCTTCAGCTCCGTTTTCAGCAAAAATCAAGCTGGACTGTACTTTTTCAAAGCCTGCCTCACTATCATAAAACTCTTTTAAATCAAGGCTTATTTCATAATAGTCGCTGTCAAACTTTGTTCGTGCAAAAGGCTTTTTAAAACTTTCAATAACTGCAGGTTTTTCGCCTGTTTCAAGTCTTATTATGTTTTCAAACCCGAACAGGCACAGAAGTTCTGCCAATTTGCTGTCGCTTAAACTTATTGTTATGTTTTCCTTACCGCAGACCATACCAATTTCAACGCATAATGCTATCAAATCTGCCTTTGCCTTTTCACCTTTGTCCTGTGAATTTATTGCAGTCATCACATCGTTTGCAAAATGATAGTATTTTCCGGGTTCTTTTTTTGAATCCTCATAGAACCCTTCGTTATTTTCAACTTCACAAAAACCAAATGTTTCAATAACTGTCCAAATTGTGTCTGTAATTTCTCTTTTTTTCGGGTTTACCTTAATCATTTTATGTCCCCTTTTTATTTCAGAAGTTTTTGTACTCGAATATCTGTCCCTGCAAAGTGCAATATCTCGAATGCTTCGTAAATTCTTGAAGCTATTCTGTCACTGTACTTTTGTGCAATACCCTTCATATTCATATTTGTGCTTATAATCATTTTCTTTTTGGTTATAATCCGCTCATTTAATATCTCATTCAAAAGCTGACAAGAAAGCGAGCTTATAACCTCGCAACCCAAATCGTCCAAAATCAAAAGGTCGCAGTCACGAATTAATTCACGCATCATTTCAAAATCGTCATTTTCCTTTTTACCGAACTTATAATCCTCATAATCAGAAAAAAGACCTGATGCAGAAGTATAAATCACTGTTTTTCCCGAATCCATCATCTTTTTAGCGATACAGGAAGATAAAAATGTCTTACCAAAACCGCATCCGCCATAGAAAAACAGATTTTTCACTTCTTCTTTATCACAAAAATCAATGGCTTTTTTATAAATTATATCTATATTTTCACGTTCTGTTATTCCAAGATTTTCAACAGGTTTATCACTGTAATAATCAAATGAAAATTCAGAAAAATCGTGAAGCATTTCTTTCATATTAGATAAATCGTACCTTAAATTTATAAGTTTCTGAACAAAACAACTGCATTTTTTTGTATCTTCAAAGCCCGTGTCCAGACATTTTTCACAAGTGTACTTTACTTCATCATAATCTTTTGGAATATTATTCTTTTTTAATATTTCTGCTTTCTTTTCATTCAAGGCTTTTATATTTTTTGCAAATTCTTCATTTATTTCCTGTGCTTTTTCAGGATTTTTTAAAATTTTGCCGAAGTTTTCGATACCCATCTTGTTTATTTCATTTTCAATTTTTATAAGTTCAGGAAAATCATTATGCACTTTTTCCACTATTTCGTCACGTTTTGCCCGTGCAATAGTTCTCTGCTCGTCATATTCGCCCATTATTCTTCGTATTGCCGCGTCATGATACTGCATATTATCATCCTTTCTTAAAAAAATTAAAACATTCTTCTTTTTTAGCTAAAATTTCGTCAAATCTTCTTATATACTCATACGGTTCTTTAAAATTAACAACTCTTTCAATCCTGTCACCCATAACAATTTTTGAAGAACCGCCTCCGCCTAAAGCTATGATGGTCTGGGCTTCTTCCATAATGTTTATGTTGTATGATGACATATGTTCCGGTCCTGAATACCCAACATTTTCAAGGTTTCCCGAAATATTTTTCTGGCGATACATATAATATGGTTCTTTTCCTGATTCCGCCATTTTTTCACTTGCGTAATCAAGCATTTTATTCATTTCTTCGTAATTTGTCAGTTTTTCGCCTGAATCCTTCAATCTTGCAGCACGTTTTACGCACATAGAATGAACTGTCACGTCTTCGGGATTAAGCTCACAAATTTTATCAATACTTTCCTTAAACTCATAAAAGCTCTCGCCCGGAAGCCCTGCAATAAGGTCGGTGTTAATGTTATAAAAACCCACATCTCTTGCAATTTTAAATGCATTAAGAAACATTTCAACACTATGCTTTCTTCCTATTCTTTCAAGTGTTTCATCGTGCATTGTCTGCGGGTTTATGCTTAATCTGTTTACTCCGTATTCCTTAGAAAGCTCCATTTTCTCTTTTGTTATGGTATCAGGTCTTCCTGCTTCTAATGTAAACTCGTCCAGATTTTTAAAATCTATATTTTCTTTTAATGCTTTAAAAATCTTTTCTAAATTTTCACAGGATAAGGTTGTAGGCGTTCCGCCGCCTATATAAATATTCTGCACAAAAAATCTGTATTCTTTTAAAAGCTCACCTGTTTTTTTAATTTCAAGGCATAAAAGGTCAGAAAATTCATCCATATATTTCCCGCTGTTCTTTACGTCTGTTGAAACAAATGAACAATAAAGACATCTTGACGGGCAAAAAGGTATTCCAATATATAAGCTTACGGAATTTTCCTTTATCCTTTTTAATATTTTCTTTTCATTTTCCGCAACCTTTATTGCAAGGTCAATCTTTTTATCCGAAACCTCATAAACAGATTTTAAAATTTCACGGATTTCTTCTTCATTTTTTCCCAAATCCCTGAACTGACGTACAGATTTTGCGGGTCTTATGCCACTCATAACACCCCAGGGAAGCTCTATATTTCTTATTTTTTTTGCTGCTCTTATAAAACTTTTCGTGCAGGCACAGCTATATATTTTTTTTATTATTTTAGGGTCGGATTCTGAATTTTTAAAAGGAAATGTGTATATACTTTCACAATTTTTTCCTTCAAAATCTATATCTGTTTTTACTGTAATAAGGTCATTTTCGTGACAAAAATCTGTTATTATTGTTCCCTCTTCAGACCTTTCGAAAAAAATATTTATAAAAATATTCATTTCGTAGTCACATTCAAAGCCTTTTTGAATTAAATTCATACCTTACTCCGTAAAAAATGCGTTAAACTTCTTTTCAAACCCTATTTTTGTTTCTTCTCCGTGTCCCGGATAAACAACAATTTCATCATCTAATTTATATATTTTTTCTTTTATAGACTTCTCAAGCTCTGAAAAATCACCGGTTGGCAGGTCACACCTTCCAATATTTCTTAAAAACAGAGTATCACCTGAGAAAAGCTTGTCTTTTATTAAATAACAACAGCTTCCGTTTGTATGACCCGGTGTAAAAATACACTTAGCTTTTATTCCGTCTAAATTAATTTCCTCACCATCTTTAATTTCTATATCACAAGAAGCGATAGGAAGACTTTCTTCGTTACACAAACTAACTTCAGGTCTTATCATATTAAGACTGCAGTTTTGAGTTCCTATAACCTTTTTTGAGCCTCTTATCTTATTTAAAGAATAGAGGTGGTCAAAATGACAATGAGTTAAAAGAATGTAGTTTACTTCAACATTTTCTGTTTCTTTTAATATTTTTTCACCGTCAAGCCCGGGGTCAACCAAAATTCCAAAACCGTTTTCTTTAATTAAGTAACAGTTCTGGTCCATTTCATAGCTTACAATTTTTTTTATTTCCATATTAGTTATAAAGTCTTACAGGAAGTATCATAAATGTGTAGCTTTCATCGCCTGATGCTGAACGGATAAAGCATGAGCTTCTCGGATTTGAAAGCTCAATCTTAACCTCCTCTTCTTCACAGGCACGAAGAGCTTCCAAAAGATATTTATAGTTAAATCCTATTTCAATATCCTCGCCGTTTACCGACACATCAACAACATCGTGAACTTTTCCTTTTCCTGTCATACAGGTAATCTCGATTTTGTCCATTATAATTGAAAGTCTTACAGGCACTTTTTCAGCCTTTGCGGAAATATCGTCATTGATAAGAAGTGAAGCACGCTCCAAACTTTCTGATAAAAGTGCAGTGTTTGCAATAACAACAATACTGTTCGGTGTCTGAAGAACAGGCTTGTAGTTAATATATTCGCCCTCTAAAAGTCTTGTTACTACCTTATAATTTTCAAAATTGAACATAACGTGGCGGTCAGAAACAATAACATTTACCATCTTTTCTTCGTCATCTTCCAAAACCTTGAAAACTTCACGAAGTGTAAGACCAGGAATAACAAACTTTTTGCTTTCCAAAGATGAATTTATAGTTTCCTTGCAGATTGCAAGACGGTATCCGTCAGTTGAAACAACAGACAAAACGCCTGTTTCAATTTCAAACAATGAACCTGTCAAAATAGGCTTTCTTGCTTCGTTTTGTGATACTGCAAAGATTGTCTTCTTAATCATTTTACGAAGAGCCTTTTGTGAAACAGAAAAACTGTAATTTTCTTTAACTTCAGGAACAGACGGATATTCAAAGCCTGATAAACCCTGAATGTTAAATTCAGATTTTCCGCATTTGATGGTTGTTACATTATTTTCCTCATTCACAGAAATTTTAACTTCATCATCAGGAAGACGGCGGATTATTTCACCAAACATTTTTGAAGATATTGCAATAGAACCTGCTTCGCAAACATTACAAAGGTCATTGTATTCAACACAAAGGTCAAGGTTATTGCCTGTAACAATAATATTTCCTGACATATCTGCATCAATTTTAATACATTCCAAAATAGGCATAATTGATTTTGAAGATACTGCCTTTTGAACAGTATTTATAATTTTCAAAAGTTGTTGTTTATGACAGCTGAATTTCATTTTTAAAAACTTCCTTTCGTGGATAATTTTTTTATCCTGTTTGTCCATAGGTACGTACGTATATATAATATATAATAGTATTATATATTAGTAGAGGTGTTGGCAGAGTGGAAAAGTATCTTTTTGACTGTTATACTGCGAAAATTTTATAAAATTTTCTATGTTTAAAAACTGTGGAATTAAAAAAGTTATAAACACTTGAAAATCAGAAAATTTTCATCCACAAAGTATCCTCTTTTTTATGTTAATAAATCAAATAGAATTAATATCCTTACAAATGGCGTCAATATCAGCTTTTAAGGAAGGGTCTATCTTAACCATCTCCATAATTTTATCCACACCGTACATAACAGTAGTTCTGTCACGGTCTCCCAGTGCTTTTGCTATCATTACAAAGTTAAGATTTGTTAATGTTTTGCAAAGATACATAGCAATCTGTCTTGGAAGAGCAATATTTTTCTGCTTTGATTTGCCTAAAAGCTCGTCCTCAGTAATTTTATAATAAGAACAAACGCTTTCTATAATTCTATTAGGTGTAATTTTAATTATTCCGTCTTCAGGAACTATTGAACGTATTGCAATTTCGGCAATTTCCATATTAACAGTTGAATTTTTAATTCCTGCATAAGAGATAATCTTTAAAAGTGCTCCTTCAAGTTCACGAACGTTTGAGTCAATTCTCTCTGCAATATAGGATAAAACATCTTCTGAAATATAAACGTTCTGGCTCTGCGCCTTTTTCTTTAAAATTGCAACTCTTGTTTCATAGTCAGGCTTTGTTATATCAATATTAAGACCCCATTCAAAACGTGTTTTAAGTCTTTCCTCGATTGTAACAAGGTCTTTCGGCATACGGTCCGATGTTAAAACAATCTGCTTGTTATTTAAGTATAAATCGTTAAAGGTATGGAAAAATTCTTCCTGAATACCCTGCTTATTTTCTATAAACTGAATATCGTCTATCAAAAGAACATCCACATTTCTGTAAAGCTGGCGGAAAGAGCCCATATCCTTTTGCTGAATAGACTCAATCATATCGTTGGTAAAATGCTCGCTTGTAACATAAACCACGTTCATCTGCGGGTCATTTTTTAAGATTTCATTACCTATCGCCTGCATTAAATGTGTTTTTCCAAGTCCTGACGCACCGTATAAGAAAAGAGGATTGTTCTTTTCCTGACCCGGATACTTTGCAGTACTCATTGCAATTGCAGTTGCATATTCGTTTGATGTACCGACTACAAAGTTATCAAAAGTATATCTCGGATTTAAGCCGGAAGAAGGTGTACTTTTAACTTCAGGTTTAATTTCTTCCTTTTTTTCCGGTTCCTTGTATTCGTGTTTTAAAACAATTTCAAGCTTTACTTCCTGTGCTATAACCCTTGAAATACATTTTTCAATAATGTCTGTGTATCTTATACCAATCATATTTTTGCAGAGAGCTGTTGAAACTCCCACAACGAAATTTGTGCCGTCAAAGGAAAGCGGGACAATGTCTTTGATGTAGGTATTAAATCCAACGGCGGAATTTATTTCGTTTTTAATATAGGTAAGGGACGCAGACCAAATCTGTTCACTGTTCATTTTTATCCCCCTAAAAAGTTATACATATCAATTACCCCGATAAGGGTGCTACTTTAATAATAACAGAAAATTTTCTATTTTACAAGGAAAAAACAAATTATTTTTAACGAATACAAAAAAAGGACATATATTTTCCTTATTTTGTTCAAACTAAAATAAAAAAGGAGAATTTGAGTTATGAGGAAAATATCAATTTGCGGAGTTTTGGCAAGGGAAGTTCTTGATTCAAGGTCTAACCCGACAGTTGAAGCAGAAATCTATACCGATGAGGGATTTGTCGGCCGTGCCATTGTTCCCTCAGGTGCATCAACAGGTGTTTTTGAGGCGGTGGAAAAGCGTGACGGCGATAAATCACGCTACGGCGGAAAAGGTGTTTTAACGGCAGTTAATAATGTCAACACCAAAATAAGAGAATGCATTTTGGGAATGAATGTTCTATGCCAGAAAGAAATTGACCTTGCAATGTTAAAGCTTGACGCAACTGAGAATAAAGAAAACCTTGGTGCCAATGCAATTCTTGCAGTATCTTTGGCAGTTGCGGACGCTGCTTCAAAATCACTTGGAGTAAGTCTTTATCAGTATATAGGCGGAGTTAATGCAAAAAGGCTGCCAAAACCGATGATGAATATTCTAAACGGCGGTGTTCACGCTGCAAACAATGTTGATATTCAGGAATTTATGATTATTCCCGACTCTTTCAAGGCTTTTAAATATGCACTTTCAGCATCGAGCGAGGTTTATCATGCTTTGGGAAGTGTTTTAAAGGAAAGAGGACTTTCCACAGGCGTTGGTGATGAGGGCGGTTTTGCACCGGACCTTAAAACTGACGAGGAGGCATTAGAGCTTATAATGGAAGCCATTGAAAAAGCAGGGTATAAGCCGGGTGTTGATTTTAAGATTGCCATTGACGCTGCAAGCTCTGAATGGGTGCAGAGTGATGGGACTTATAAGATGCCGAAATCCGGAATTACAAAAACTCCTGCTGAAATGGTGGAATTTTGGGAAGACCTTATTAATAAGTACCCGATTGTATCAATAGAAGACGGAATGGGAGAGGACGATTTTGAGGGTTGGAAGATGCTGACCGACAGAATAGGAAAGAGGGTTCAGCTTGTGGGAGACGATTTGTTTGTAACCAACACAAAACGGCTTAAAAAGGGAATTGAAAAGGGAGTTGCAAACTCAATTCTGGTAAAGGTAAACCAGATTGGAACTCTGACCGAAGCACTTGATGCCGTTGAAATGGCACATAAAGCAGGGTATACTGCGGTTATTTCACACCGAAGCGGTGAAACGGAGGATTCAATTATTGCGGATATTGCCGTTGCCACAAATGCAGGACAGATTAAAACAGGTGCACCGGCACGAAGCGAGCGAGTGGCAAAATATAACCAGCTTTTGAGAATTGAAGAAGAATTAAAATTTAGTGCAGAGTACGGAAATATAAGATAAAAAACCACCCGTTCGGGTGGTTTTTTTATTCCACAAGTGAAATTATTAAATTCTCAAAATCCTCATCAGAAACGCCGTAGGAAGACAGGGTATATGCAATACCGTCCGCCTCGATGCAGGCTATTTTCTGCATTTCTTCTTCAAAAACAACTGCTCTTGTACCAAAAACATCGCTTTTTTCATAGCTTTCGTTATTTAAAAGATTTAAAACGTTTCCGGTATTTTTTGTTGTTGTGATGAAAATTGAACTGTCGTCTTTGGTGAAGTAGAAAGTCCAGCGGTCATCAAAGTTCTCATTTTCGTTAAGACAAAGCATATGCGCATCAGGTGTTTCATTTAAAAATCCTTCAGGCAAAACCAAAGAACCCTCAACGTTTTTCCCAAGGTACTCATAGTAAGTATCCTTTGTTACCGTATCACCAAGAGTAAATCTTGCAACGGCAGTCCCGATGTTTTCAGGAATACCCTGATTTTTAACAAAAGTTTTTTCGTTAGATTCAATAACGTCGGGTTCTGCCGCAGGCTCTGTGATTTCCGAAACAGTTACCGGCTCGCCAGAAGGCTCAGATAGATGAGCCTGCGTGTCAGTAACGGAAATAACTCTCGGCTGATTTACAGGTTTTTGCGTTGCTGTGGGCGTGGTTGCCGGAAGATTTTCAGGTGTTATGATTTCAAAAGGCACTTCTTCTTTTGGTGCAAAGTGTTCATAAACAGAAATCATTGAAACGGTCAACAGAAAACAAGCCGCCAAAGCCGCAATTTTTGCGTAACTGTATTTAGTTTTTCGGGATTTAGTATTAACAGATTCCATAACACGAAGATAAGCGTCTTCGGTTGGAATTTTGTCATTGGCATTCTTATATAAATCCTTAAACAAGGTCGTAAACTCCCTTCAAAGTCTCTTTTAAAATGGCTCTTGCCCTTAAAAGCTGTGATTTTACTGTAGATTCCTTTGAATTTAAAATATCTGCAATTTCAGAAACGGAAAAATCTTCGTAATAGAAAAGATGTATAACCGCTCTGTATTTTTCCGGCAGTTTCATAACAGCAAGGTAAACCTCGCTTTCCTCCTCCGGTATTCCCGCCGCCTCAAGTGTTTCCTCAAGAGGTACGGTCTTTTTAAACCATGAGCTTGAAAAAACACTGCGGGCTGCATTTATTGTAACTCTTAAAAGCCAGGCTTTAATATGCTCCTCGCTTTCAAAAACCTTTTTTGTTTCCATATACTTTAAGAAAACGTCACTTGTAACATCTTCGGCCATATGCACGTCACGGGTTTCGGCAAGTGCAAGCTTATATATCATATTAAAATATTTTTCGCAAATTGTGTGCTTATAGTCGTTTGTCCCGATTGGTACTGCCAAAATGCTCTCCGACCTTTCCTATAGTTTTATCCTATACTTATTATATCAAACTAAAGAAAGAATTTCAACAATATTAAATGTAATGGTTAATATTAGTTAAATTTGATATTCAGTGTGCCATTTTCGATAGAAATTTCAGCATCCAGAATGTCTGTGAAGAAATCAACCGGAACGTATGTTCTTTCGTTTTCGCAAACAGGCTCTGATGAAAGAGTCTGCGGCATCATTCTTGCCTTTGTGTATTGATTAACGCCAAGATTGAAGGTTACGCCCATTGGGATTGTTCCCACAGAAACTGCGTTCAACTCGCCGTCCCACTGAACTGAAAGGCCAACCTTTTCGCAGATTGCACGGACAGGAATCAACCACATTCCGTCTTTTTCAAGAACTTCCTGTGCATCCTGAGCGTCAATTGCTTCACCGTTTACTGTAACAGATGTTGGAACTTCCAAAGCTTCTGTGATTTCAGGAAGAATAACGATTTTGTCAGCAGGTACCATTGCAGGAAGTGACATTGTCATAACGTTTGAAAAAACAAGAAGTCTTGAGCCTTCCTTAATATCGGCTGCTGTTACAATGTTTCTTGTTGCAAATGGAAGAACTTCTGTTAAGCCCTCGCCATATACGATGTTGTATTTTCCGTCTTTTGATGCAAAAACAAGGTTATTGTCTTCGTCTTTGTCAACTGATTTAACTTCTGCATAAATCGGGAATCCGCCGTTTTCATCAGCCATCATAACAACATATCCGTAAGTCTGCGGAGGGATTGACATTGTCATAGCCTCGCTTGCTATAACCTTAAGGCTTGCACCTGATTCAATTGCTTCAAGAGATGACTTGTAGCCAAGTCCGTCAACAAAAATTGTGTTTTCGTCAAGGTTTAGCTTAACTTCGCTAATTTCAGCCTGGTCGATTATGTAAAGTCCGTCCTCTTCAATTTTTGCTGTGCCGTAAAGCTCTACATTGTGGTACTCTACTGCAAGCGGCTCTGTCACTGCAACTTCTTCAGGATTTGCAGAGATAAGCATAATGTCATTTTCTGCTGCCAAAACTGCACTTGATGCAAGCATTGATACTGCTAAAATAGCAGATAGTGTTTTTTTAATTATCATTGTTTTTGTCTCCTTTAAATTTGGTTTTAGATAAGCACCGAAAAGGCGCTTTCATAAGTAATACTTTTTAAATGCCCAAAAGGTTGCATAATTTTAAAAAATTTTTTAAAATGTCACAAAAAAAGCAACAGTATTTAAAACTGCTGCCTTTAAAATTATAGTGCTTCTATTAAGTTAATATCGTGTTTGTCTAACATTTCCCGCCACTCATCTGTCATTTTTGTGTCGGTAATAAGAGTATCAAGGCGAGAGAAATCGCTTATTACAGGAACACCGATTTTGCCGATTTTAGTGTGGTCGCAAAGGAAAAACACCGATTCTGATGAGTCAAGCATTGCCTTTTTGATTTCTGCCTCTTCCTCCTTTGACTCGGTAAGCCCTCGGGACAGGGTAGCGCCTCGGCATGAGAAGAAAACTTTGTTTGCAAAGTAGTTTTCACGGATTGTTTTTTCAACAACTCGTCCCACATATGACATATTGCGGGTTGATAAAAGACCTCCCGTTGAAACAACTCTTAAATTTTCGCAGCCTGTAAGCTCGGAGATAATCCGCTCCGAATTGGTAATAACGGTAACGCTCTTTTTATCCTTGATGTTTCTTGCAATATGAAGCGCCGATGTAGATGCGTCCAAAAACACCGTTTCGCCGTCCTTTATAAGCTTTGATGCGGCAATACCTATTCTCTGCTTTCCTTCAAAGTTTATAACGTCACGGTCAGAAACCGACATATCAGAGTCAGAGCCTTCGGCAAGCAACGCTCCGCCGTAAGTACGGACCAGAATGCCCTGCTTTTCCAGCTTTTCAAGGTCGCCACGGATTGTTTCGGTGGTAACGTCAAAAAGCTTGGCAAGCTCCGGCACGATTACACTTTTATTTTTGGTAATAAGCTCGGTTATCTTATTTCTTCTGTCAACAGCAAGCATAATTTCACCCCATAATATCTTTATCAATAGCCTCGGCGGCTGATTTTCCGGCACCCATAGCCAGAATAACGGTTGCGGCGCCTGTTACGGCGTCACCGCCGGCATAAACTCTCTTTCTTGATGTAAGACCTGTTTTTTCGTCTGCAATAATTCCGCCCCAGCTCTCAGTCAAAAGGCCCTCGGTTGTGGATTTTATAAGCGGGTTCGGGCTTGTGCCGATAGACATAATGACACAGTCAACATCAATGGTAAATTCGCTGCCCGCCTTGACTTGCGGACGGCGTCTGCCTGATTCGTCAGGTTCGCCAAGCTCCATCTCCACACATTTCATTCCGCCAACGAAGTTATTTTCGTCAGGAAGAATTTCAACAGGGTTGGTTAAAAGCCTGAATATAATACCCTCTTCCTTTGCATGCTCGATTTCTTCCAATCGTGCAGGAAGCTCTTCTTCGCCACGGCGGTATACGATGTATACCTCTTCTGCGCCAAGACGTTTTGCGCATCGTGCCGCATCCATAGCAACGTTTCCCCCGCCGACAACTGCAACCTTGTGGTTTTCCTTAATAGGAGTTGCGGCATTTTCCTTGTATGCTTTCATGAGGTTAATTCGGGTTAAGAACTCGTTTGCAGAGTAAACACCCTTTAAGTTCTCGCCCGGAATATTCATAAATCTCGGAAGACCTGCACCGGACCCGATGAACACTGCCTCAAAGCCGTCTTCAAAAAGCTCATCAATGGAAAGGACCTTGCCGATAACCATATTTGTTTCAACCTTAACACCAAGCTTTATAAGTTCGTCAATTTCCCTTTGAACAATCGCCTTGGGAAGACGGAACTCAGGAATACCGTACACAAGAACGCCGCCGGCAACGTGGAACGCCTCAAAAATGGTTACGTCATAACCCTTTTTTGCCAATGTTCCTGCACAGGAAAGACCTGCAGGGCCTGAACCGATAACGGCAACACGGTGACCGTTTGGCACCGGCTTTTTTGTTTCTTCATTTGCGTGGGCGTTATGGTAATCGGCAACAAATCTTTCAAGTCTGCCGATTGCAACGCTTTCGCCTTTTATTGCACGGACGCACTTCCCTTCGCACTGGCTCTCCTGCGGACAAACTCTGCCGCAAACGGCAGGAAGACAGGTTGACTCGGAAAGAATTTCATAAGCCGCCTCAAATTCGCCCTCTGAAACCTTTGCGATAAAGCCCGGAATGTCAATTCCCACAGGGCAACCCGAAACGCAAGGCTTGTTCTTGCAACCAAGACAGCGCTTCGCTTCGTCAATTGCGGTTTCTTCTGAATAGCCAAGGGCAACCTCAAGGAAGTTTTTGCATCTTATCTCCGGTGCTTGTGCCGGCATAGGATTTTTCTTTGGTGACATATTAGCCATTCTTCTTTGCCTCCTTAAAAAGATTGCATTGGGCATCGTGTGCGTGTCTTTCAAAGTCTTTATACATAGATGCACGTTCAATCGCATCGTCAAAATCTACTTCGTGGCCGTCAAATTCAGGACCGTCAATGCAGGCAAACTTCATCTTGCCGCCAACAGTAACACGGCAACCGCCACACATTCCTGTCCCGTCAATCATAATCGGATTCATGCTGACAACCGTCTTGATGCCGTACTTTTTAGTTAATAGGCTTACGAACTTCATCATAATTAAAGGACCGATAACGATAACCTCGTCATAATTATTGCCGTCCTTAATAAGCTTTTCCAAAGCATCGGTAACAAGCCCCTTTTCGCCGTGAGAGCCGTCATCTGTCATAACCTTTAAAAGAGTTGACGCCTCGGAAAAATCGTCTTCCAATATAACAAGGTCCTTGTTACGAAAACCGATTATCGAATGGACTTCACAACCTTCGGCGTGCAGCTTCTTTGCGATAGGATATGCAATGGCACAACCAACGCCGCCCCCAACAACTGCCACTTTTTTCAAGCCGTCCGTGTGTGTCTTTTTGCCCAAAGGTCCGACAAAATCGGAAATAAAATCGCCTTTTTCCTTATGGTTTAACGCTTCGGTTGTAGCACCGACAATCTGGAAGATGATAGTTACCGTACCTTTTTCACGGTCATAATCTGCAACAGTCAGCGGAATTCTTTCGCCATCGTCATCTACTCTTAATATAATAAACTGCCCCGGTTCTGCCTTTTTTGCAACGAGCGGAGCTAAAATATCCATACGTGTAACGGTAGGATTTAAACAAAATTTGTTGACTATCTCGTACATAGCCCCATTCCTCCCTATTTTAATATACATACATTATAATACACTTTGGTCGGTTTGTCAATTTGGGAGCGGACGGAATAAAAAAAGGAAATTTCGACCACAATAAAAATATATTTCAGGAAAGGAAGTATATATATGAAAGAATTTACTTATAAAATTTGTGATGAGCTGGGGATACACGCAAGACCTGCAGGGCTTATAGTCAAAAAAGCAGGTGAGTTTCAGTCGGAAATAACTATGTATAACGGGGAAAAGTCGGCGGATATGAAGCGTATTTTTGCTTTGATGTCACTGGGCGTAAAAAAAGGCGATACCATTCGTGTTACAGTTTCGGGAAGTGATGAGGACAAGGCGTGTAATCAGCTTGAAAGTTTTTTAAAAAACAATCTATAGGAGAGGCGTATGATAACATTCAGCGGGAAACCGGTATCACAGGGCATAGCGTTCGGAAATGTGTGGGTTTACGATAAGGGCGGTATTTCGGTAAAACGCAGGCATATTGAGGATGCACAAGAGGAAATAAAAAGATACGAGCAGGCAAGAGCCTTGGCTGCAGCTGAGCTTGAAAGCCTTTACTATAAGGCGACAAGGGAAATAGGCGAGGCGGAGGCACAGATTTTCTCCATACACAAAATGATGGCAGAAGATGTTGACTATAACGAATCGGTGGCGAATATCATAACAAAACAAATGGTGAATGCAGAAACTGCGGTGCTTCAAACGGCAGAAACCTTTTCAAAAATGTTCTCAGAAATGGAAGACGCCTATATGCAGGCAAGGGCAACAGATGTTGTTGATATTTCAGACAGAATTATCCGCATCTTGTCGGGCGTTGATGATAAAAGCATCGGCGATGGCGGTGAAAACCTGATAATTTTTGCAGAAGATTTGGCACCCAGCGAAACATTGCAGATGGACAAAACAAAAATAACCGCCTTTGTAACAAGCAGGGGAAGCAGTGCATCGCACACGGCAATTCTTGCCAGGTCATTGTCAATCCCTGCGGTAATCGGGTTGCATAAGGAAATCGGCAAAGAGCTTGACGGAAAGCCTGCCGTGGTTGACGGGTACACGGGAGTTGTGTATGTAGAGCCGACACGTGAGGTTATAGAGGAGCTTACCCAGAAGAAACGAAAAAAGGATGCACAAAAAGAGCTTCTTGCCGAGCTGAAAAACAAGCCAACGGTAACGCAGGACGGAAAAACAATCCGTCTTTATGCAAATATCGGCTCATCCGGTGATTTGGGTGCGGCGGTTTTGAATGATGCAGAGGGGATAGGTCTTTTCCGGAGCGAGTTTTTGTATCTTGAAAGCAAGGATTTCCCTACAGAAGATGTGCAGTTTGAGGCGTATAAGACAGTTGCCGAGGGAATGGGCGACAAGATGGTTATAATACGCACAATGGATATTGGTGCAGACAAGAAAATCGACTATTTTAAGTTGCCCGATGAGGAAAACCCTGCTATGGGAATGCGGGCAATCAGGATTTGCCTTGAGCGGCGGGATATTTTCAAAACTCAGCTTCGGGCAATTCTTCGGGCGTCTGCTTTCGGGAATGTTGCGATAATGCTGCCTATGATTGTGTCGCAAGACGAGATAAAAAGGGCGAAAGAGGTAATTTTTGAGGCGAAGGAAGAGCTGTCAGCGGCAAAAATTCCGTATTCTTATAACATAAAGCTGGGGATTATGATAGAAACGCCCGCAGCAGTAATGATTTCGGATATTCTTGCAAAGGAAGTGGACTTTTTCTCAATCGGGACAAACGACCTGTCACAGTATATGCTTGCCTGCGACAGACAAAATGAAAAGGTGGCGGAGATTATTGACCCGCATCACGAAGCGATTTTGCGGGCGATTAAAATGGTGGCGGAAAACGGGCATAAAGCAGGAATTTGGGTGGGGATTTGCGGTGAGCTTGGAGCGGACGAAACCCTTATCCCGAAATTTTTGAAAATGGGTATAGATGAGTTTTCCGTTGCGCCAAGCCACATACTGCCGGTGAGAAAAGTTGTGAGAAATAACAAGTGTAAAGACATAGGTCTGACGTCTTGAGGGGCTGAAATATAAATTTGCTTTTAACCCATAAATATAGCGTAGAGAACGGTCTGTGTGACGTTTTGGTTTTAATATATGTGTTTTTGCTGTTTTATCTCTTCTTTTGTAACCAAAAGAAGCAAAAGTTTCGGGGGTTTCGAATCCCCCGAACCCCAACGACCAAAGGAAACTGCCGTTTCCTTATGGAATCCTTTGCCCAAGTCGAAACGCAGATGCGAAAGAAAAATAAGCAAAAAATAAAAGCTTTAAAATTCTGTTCAGTGAAAACATAACCGTTGTGTTTTTTATTTAACGCGATAGCGGCGCGGCGAGGTCATCGATGGCGCGAGTGTTCCATCATACGACCTGTCAAAACGGTTCGAGGCGAGATGTCAAATACTTCAAAACCAAAGGTTTTGAAGATTTGACGCTTGATTGAGCCCGCTATACTGCGGAGTCTGAGGTGTCCTCAGCGACTTTTCGTACTTTTGGTCGGTCAAAAGTACGTATAACCAAAAATTTGCACAATAAAAAAATCCGCAAGGAGAAAACTCCTTGCGGGTATTTTTAATTATTCAGCAACGAAAGGCAAAAGTGCAATCTGTCTTGCTCTTTTAATAGCTGTTGTAAGCTGTCTCTGATGCTTAGCGCAAGTACCGCTGATTCTTCT
>JAZOVJ010000048.1:0-5219 GCA_045658645.1 Clostridia bacterium
TTTAATTATTCCAAATCTTCCGGCATATCCCAGTTGTGATATACGTCCTGAACATCGTCATCGTCTTCCATATGCTCAAGCATTTTAGACATCATCTTAATCTGGTCAGGGTCGGTAAGCTCTGCCATTGTCTGCGGAACCATTGAGATTTCGGCAGAAGAAAGAGTATACTTTGCTTCCAATGCGTCACGAACTATGTGAAAATCAGCAGGTGCAGTTGTGATTTCGATGCATTCAGCTTCCACCTGAATATCGTCAGCACCGGCCTCTAATGCGTCCATTGTGATTTCGTCTTCATCAATGCCGTCATTTTCGATTACAATAACGCCTTTTTCGTCAAACATAAAGCTAACGCAACCTGATGTTCCCATATTTCCGCCGAACTTATCAAAGTGGTGGCGGATGTTTGCAGCGGTTCTGTTACGGTTATCTGTAAGAGTGTTAACGATAACGGCAACGCCGGCAGGACCGTAACCTTCGTAGGTTACTGATTCGTAGTTATCATCAGCACCCGCACCTGCTGCCTTGTTAATTGTGCGGTTAATGTTGTCGTTAGGCATATTTGCAGCTCTTGCCTTTGAAATAGCATCCTTTAGTGCAGAGTTGTTATCAGGGTCCGGACCGCCGGCCTTAACAGCAACTAAAATTTCACGGGCAATTTTAGTGAAAATTTTTGCTCTTTGCGCGTCATTTGCGCCTTTTTTTCTTTTAATGGTACTCCATTTTGAGTGTCCTGACATAAATATTACCTCCCATACGGCTAATTTCGTATATTTGTATTTAATTCAAAAAGGGTAATGCCAAAGGCAAATACCCTTATTTTTTACTCTTCAGTGCTTTCTAAAAATTCATCAAAGCTCTTGTGCTTATTGTGGTTCTGCTGTCTGTATTCAGCAGCAATTCTTGATGAAATATGCGGTCTTTTTGGTTCAGAATGTTTTGGTGTGTAGTTCTTTGGTGCGATAACAACCTTTCTGTATGGCTCTTCACCGATTGAGAATGTAGTAACATCCTCATTACCCTGAAGGCTTGAGTGAATAATGCGTCTTTCGTACGGATTCATAGGCTCAAGTGTGTGCTTTTTGCCTGTTCTTGCCACCTTATCAGCAAGTCTTGAAGACAACTGAAGAAGTGCTGCCTGACGCTTTTCACGATAGTTTTCTGTGTCAAGAATAACACGGACTCTCTCATCTGATTCACGGTTTACAACAAGTGATGTAAGATACTGAAGAGCATCTAAAGTATCACCGTGCTTACCGATTACAAGACCCATACGAGAGCCTTCCATTTCAACGTCAAGACTTTCATCGCCTGTTTTTGCGCTAACGGTGACGTCAAGACCCATAGCACCAAAAATGTCCTTCAAGAAGTGCTTTGCAACGGCTGCGTTTGCGTCTTTTGCAGAAGCCATTACACGTGCGCCCTTTGAACCGATGCCTAAAAAGCCTTTAGTGCCCTCGTCAATAACCTCGATTTCAGCCTCGTCTTCCTCTATTCCAAGCTCTAAAAGTGCTAAAGCCTTAGCCTCATCTACGCTTTTTGCTTCTTTTTCTGTTTTTGTCAGGTACTTTAACAACGAAATCATCCTCTTTTCTATCAAAAAATTTATTTATTGTATATTGCTGCACAACCTGCATAACGCTGGAAATAATCCAGTAGATACCGATACCTGAAGGAAGTGTGAAAGTGAAAAATCCTGTCATTAAAGGCATCATAATGTTCATTGATTTAGACATAGATTGTGCCGGGTTATCTTGGTTTTGTGCCGCCTGATTTGCGGTTCCTGATAGCATTTGTGTGTACTTTGAAGAAAGCCAGGTCAAAAGCATAGCAGTAGCAGGGATAAGTATCAAAAGTGCAGTAGACAAGTCAGAGAAATTTCCACCCATAATTGCAGGCAATGATTCGCTTGGCTGCTTTGACAAGTCAAGACCAAGGAAATTAAAGTTAATATCCCATGAAAGTTCCTGAGCCTTCCCAACAAGCTCTGACCAGTGTGAAAGCTGAATCTGATACATCTTGTTAATCTGGTCAACAGTTGAGTTTGCAAGGTTGCCGATAACATTAGGGAAGCTTTCCTTCATTTCAGACATAACAAGCTTCACGTTTTCGATAACTGCATTGTCATAAAAGTTAATGCCTCTTATATAAGTAAGAGGACGCTGAATTACACGGTAAAGACCGATAAGAATAGGGAACTGAATTAAAAGCGGAAGGCAACCGCCGGTCATACTGACGTTGTTTTCCTTATACACTTTCATCATTTCCTGCTGAAGTCTTTGCTGGTCGTTGGCATACTTCTTCTGAAGCTCCATAATAATAGGCTGTACCTTTTGCTGACGCTTCATAGCCTTTTGTGACTTAATCTGAAGCGGCATAAGAACAAGCTTGATAACAATAGTAAAAAGAATAATGGCAAGACCGTAATTGTCTACCAAATTGTAAATAAACTGTATCAACCAACCAAGAGGTCTTGTGATACAAAGCTCAAACAAACTAAGTTTCATAACCTTTTCCTTTCTTTCGGAAAACTACTTATTAGTAAACTATAAAAGCGGGTCATAACCGCCTTTATGAAAAGGATGACATTTTAAAATACGGCGAATGGCAAGATAACTGCCTTTTAACGCACCGTATTTTTCCACCGCCTGTAAGGCATATTCCGAGCAGGTTGGTATAAATCTGCAGCTTGGGCAGGATTTAAGACCTGATAAGTGTTTCCGGTAAAAACGTATGGCAAAAATAAGAATTTTCTTCATATAATAATACCCATTTTTTTGAATGCGTATTTCACATCCCGAAGAACCTCGCCGCATTTCTTTTCGCAGATTCTGCTTCGTGCAACAATAACAATATCAAAGCTACCGTTAATTCTTGGGGACAAAATACGAAAACTTTCACGCATAAGCCGTTTTGCCCGATTCCGTAAAACTGCTCCGCCTACGGATTTTCCGCAGGTTAAGCCGACACGAGTTTTTCCCAGCTTATTTTTTTGCGCATAAACTACCACGTTATGACAGGGTATGCAATTTCCACGATAATAAAGACGCTTAAAATCTTTATTCAGCTTTAAAGTATTGTTCATAACTTTTAAAACCCCGAAATTTCTTTAAGTAAAAGCAAAAAAGCGGGGCACGCCCGCCGGGGACAGCATTGACGCTTATTAAAAAAGGCAAAAAGCACAAGGTAAATTAGCCTCTTTACTTCTCGCCTTAATTTTATGCTGACAATTTTTTTCTGCCCTTTAATCTTCTTTTAGCTAAAATCTTTCTGCCGGAAGCAGTAGCCATTCTCTTTCTGAAACCGTGTTCTTTAGCTCTCTGGCGCTTTTTAGGCTGATAAGTTCTCTTCATATTCCGAACACCTCCCGATATAATGAAATCTATTCTTTTTGCATTTTTGCGGTAGGCAAAAATACAGACATCGCTCTTATTATATTCATTTTAAATACATTTGTCAAGAGTTTTTTTGCAAATTTCTTTATATACAAGAAGAAATTTTGTTTTATGGGATTTTAAGGAAAGAAAAAAGGCATCCGCAAAAAGCTGTAAAGCTTTCCGGAATGCCCGTTTCCCAAAGCACGTTTTACGGTCTTTTATTCCACAAAAATCCCCTGTTATACAAACCTTGCTTATACCGTTTACTATTATAAAACATATAAAGCCGGCTAACAAGGGAATTTCAATGCATTATAGTCATAATGGCTTGTGTATAAAAAATGTTCAGTATGTGTGAACAAAAAACGTGATAATATCAAGGAAAATTCGATGTATGTTCACACAGAATAAAAGTCACGTTACTCAAAATTGCCTGTTGTTAAAAATGTATATAGGCTATATGCGAAAAATACAACATATTGTAGAAAAAGGGTATAGTATAACACAATATACTGTGTTACAGGCTGCAAACAGCCGCTTTTAGAACCCCGTTTTCGATTTCAATAACGCCGTATGTGCCGTTTTTCATACTGCCCGGGTTTAAAAGCAGAACCTTTTTTCTCGGGTCGCACAGACTTTTGTGGGTATGGCCGAAAACAGCACAGTCGCAACCCAGTGCTTCTGCTTTTTTCAAAAGCTCGGAATATGTGTCGTCAGATTTTACGGAATATCCGTGACCGTGAGTCAGAAATATCTTTTTGCCCGCGGCTTCGACCACTACATCCTGCTCATCTGACGAAAAATCACAGTTACCCGGAACATACTCGAATGCAATTTCGGGGAACATACGGCAAAGCTCCTTTGCGTCAGAAATATGGTCGCCGGCGTGGAGAATCATATCAACGCCAACTATATTATTAATAACACGTATGCAGGACTCAATATTTCTGTGGGTATCTGAAAAAACTAAAATTCTCATAAATGCACCTCCTGACAATATTTTACATATTATAACATTAAAGCAGAAATGCTGCCACACTTTTTGTCGAAATGTAAAGCAAATGTAGTATTTATGTCGGTTTTTTATCACGAAACGACAACATCTTTCGGCAGGTTATGTAGCGTGTTGGTGATACAATATATGCATATAAAGTATACGAGAGGAAGAAGAAAATGAATATAACCATACCTAAGATTACGGAAAAAACAATTACATTTCCACCATTGAAAGAACTTTTTAAAGGAATTATCCTTATAATGCTGTCACGTGGCGGAATTTTCGGGATGTCGCCGCTTGGGGTTGCCTTTGCCGCAACCTTTGCCGCCCAAAACGGATACATAGCACTTATCGGCTTGTGCTTCGGAATGGTGAATATGGGTGCTGGCGCAATAAGATACATATTGGCTTTCTTCATATATTATATACTCTATTATTATAAAAAAATACCGGGCGTGAAAAAAAGGGCAATAACCCTTGGAACGCTTGTGGCAGTTTTCGGCGGAATTGAACTTCTTTTTTCGGGGTTAACCATGACCGGCGGAATAGTAATTTTAATGGAAGCCGCCCTTACCGGCGGGCTTTACTGGCTATTTACATTTCTGGACGGAAAGACCACAATTTCGAGGCTTGCCCAGATGGTTGTGTTTGCTAGCGTCTTAAACGGCGTGCAGGGTGCTGTAATTCCGTATGCAAATGTGAGTCTTTCGGTGTTTTGTGCAATCTTTGTGGCACTTTCCTTTTCCTATGCCTGCAACTTGCCGATGGCGGCGCTTATGTCAGGAATATTAGCCTTTATAATGTCCATAGGTTCAAGCGATGCCGTTGCCTTTTTTGGTGCATTC
>JAZOVJ010000049.1:0-18258 GCA_045658645.1 Clostridia bacterium
TTCTTACCTTTTTTAATAATAAGTCCGTCTTCCTTTATGAAGCTGTTGTCAAGCATAAGTGCCACGTCTGTTACCTTTTCATCATTTAAGGAAACGCCGCCCTGCTGAACAAGTCTTCTTGCTTCACCCTTTGAAGGAAGCAGCTTCGTTTCAACCAAAAGGTCCAAAAGACCCTTGCCGTCTAATGTTTCAACCTCGGTTGTCGGCATATCGCTGGATACTCCGCCACCTGCAAATACAGCCTCAGCTGCTAGATGAACCTGATTTGCGATTTCCTCGCCGTGCACCATCTTTGTAACTTCGTAAGCAAGACGCTTTTTAGCCTTATTAAGCTCTGCGCCCTCCCACTTTTCCATCTCACGGATTTCGTCCATCGGAACAAATGTAACAAGCTTTAAGCATCTTATTACGTCCGCGTCCTGAACATTTACCCAGTACTGATAGAAATCATAAGGCTTGCACTTTTCAGGGTCTAACCACAAAGCACCTTTTTGTGTCTTACCCATCTTCTTTCCGTCTGATGTTGTAAGAAGAGTGAAAGTCATACCATAAGTCTGCTTCTGGTCTTTTCTTCGGCAAAGCTCAATACCGCCAAGGATATTTGACCACTGGTCGTCACCGCCAAGCTCGATTTTACAATCGTACTTACGGCTTAACATCAGGAAGTCATAGCTCTGCATAAGCATATAGTTAAATTCAAGGAATGACAGTCCCTTTTCAAGTCTTTGCTTGAAGCATTCTGCAGTAAGCATCTTGTTTACAGAGAAGCAAGCACCGATATCACGTAAAAATTCTACATAGTTTAGGTCCAATAGCCAGTCAGCGTTATTTACCATAAGTGCCTTATCATCTGAAAAATCAACAAGGCATGAAAGCTGCTTTTTGAAGCAGTTACTGTTATGGTCGATGATTTCCTTTGTCATCATCTGACGCATATCGGATCTTCCTGACGGGTCACCAATGTGTGCAGTACCGCCGCCTATTAAGGCAATTGGTCTGTGACCGTGGTCCTGCATATGCTTCATAACAACCATCTGCAAGAAATGACCGATATGAAGACTGTCTGCAGTCGGGTCAAAACCAATATAGAATGTTACCTTTTCCTTACCCAAAAGCTCACGGATTTCTGCCTCGTGAGTTGTTTGTGCAATAAGTCCTCGTTCTAAAAGTACATCATATACATTACGTTCCATTTTTATTTCTCCTTATTATGAGAGATCCTGAACAAATATCTCTCTTATGCCGTCCGTAGCGTCCTGCTTTGGCTCCGGCTTATTATCTCTTGTTTCAAAAAACTTCTGTGCAACCTGCGGGAACAAAGCATAGCTCAATACATCCTCTTCAGACTTTGCAATGCCCTTTGTTTCCTCACGATACTTTTCAAGTTCAGGTTCCAAAAGGTCAGCAGGTCGGCAAGTGATAACCTCATCATCGCCGATTGCCAGCTTTCTTACCTCTTCGTTCACCTCTCCAGGCAGTTTACCGTAGTCACCTCTAAGAAGTCCCTTTGATTCCTTTGAAATCATCTTATATCTGCCCATAAGCACATTTAAAACTGCCTGTGTACCAACAATCTGTGAAGTTGGCGTTACAAGCGGCGGATAACCGAAATCCTTTCTAACTCTTGGGACTTCAGCAAGTACCTCATAGTACTTGTCTTCTGCGTTTTGCTGCTTAAGCTGTGAAATCAGGTTAGAAAGCATTCCGCCAGGTACCTGATATAAAAGTGCGTTAGGGTCAACATTCAATACCTTCGGGTCAAGAGTTCCCTCTTTCTTCATCTTTTCTGCGATACCTCTAAAATGTGCCGCAGCTTCTGAAAGTTTTGTAAGGTCAAGACCTGTATCTCTTTCTGTTCCCTTCATTGTCGCAACCATTGCCTCTGTTGATGGCTGTGCAGTACCGTTTGCAAGTGGTGACAATGCGCAGTCAACAATATCAACGCCGGCCTGTGCCGCCATTAAGTTTGTCATATCGCCTGTACCCGCGGTGTTGTGTGTATGAAGGTGAATAGGCACGCTGATGTTTGCCTTTAACTTTTTAACAAGCTCATATGCATCGTAAGGAAGCAAAAGATTTGCCATATCCTTGATACAGATTGAGTCGGCACCCATTTTCTCCAAAGTTTCTGAAAGCTTTACAAAATAGTCAAGGTTATGAACAGGGCTTTCTGTGTAGCTGATTGCAGCCTCACAGTGTCCGCCGTATTCTTTAACGAACTTAATTGCAGCTTCTAAGTTTCTTGGGTCATTTAATGCGTCAAATATGCGGACAACGTCAATACCGTTTTCGATTGACTTTTTACAGAACTGTTCAACCACGTCATCAGCATAGTGCTTATAGCCCAAAATATTTTGACCACGGAAAAGCATCTGTAACTTTGTGTTAGGCATATTCGCCTTTAGAGTTCTTAATCTTTCCCAAGGGTCTTCGTTCAAAAATCTCATACAAGCATCAAAAGTTGCTCCGCCCCAGCACTCAAGCGACCAGTAGCCGATTGAGTCCAGGATTTTACAGGCAGGAATCATATCCTCTGTTTTCATTCTTGTTGCTGCCTGTGACTGATGAGCATCTCTTAAAATTGTATCTGTAATATATAGTTTACTCATAATGTCAAATTCCTTTCCAAAGGGGTTCTATTAACCGAATAGTGCAAGTAGTACTCCTGCTGCGATAGCAGAACCGATAACACCTGCAACGTTTGGTCCCATAGCGTGCATTAACAGGAAGTTCTTCGGGTTTTCTTTCTGACCAACCATCTGTGATACACGAGCCGCCATAGGAACGGCTGAAACGCCGGCACTTCCGATAAGCGGATTGATTTTGTTCTTTGTAAACAGGTTCATAAACTTTGCAAGTAATACGCCGCTTGCTGTACCCATACCGAATGCTACGATACCCATTGCAAGTATGCAAAGTGTAAGTGGATTCAGGAATGTTGAAGCTGTTGCTGTTGCACCAACTGAAAGTCCTAAAAATACTGTAACAATATTCATAAGCTCGTTCTGGACAGTTTTTGCCAAACGCTCGCATACGCCTGATTCTGTTAAAAGGTTACCGAACATTAAAGCGCCAACAAGCGGAGCTGCTGACGGTACAAGCCAAGCCACAAAGATTGTAACAACAATCGGGAAAATGATTTTTTCTGTCTTTGAAACCTGGCGAAGTGCCTTCATTTCAATCTTTCTTTCCTCTTTTGTTGTCAAAGCCTTCATAATACGTGGCTGAATTACCGGTACCAAAGCCATATATGAATACGCTGCAACTGCGATTGGTCCTAAAAAGTTAGGAGCAAGCTTTGATGTAACAAAGATTGCAGTCGGGCCGTCTGCACCGCCGATGATACCAACAGATGCCGCCAGATTTTCAAGCGGTGTTCCCGCCAAAAATTCTTCCAGCGCAGGAATGATTATCGGGAACAATTCACGAACGCCTAAAAATGTTACGAAAATACCAAGCTGTGCTGCTGCGCCCAACAAAAGGCTCTTCGGGTTTGCAATCAGCGGGCCAAAGTCTGTCATAGCGCCAACGCCAATGAAGATAAGACAAGGATAAATTCCAAGCTTTACTCCAAGGTACAAAATGTCAATCAGTCCCGGAGTTATAACCTTTCCTGCTTCATTTGCCGCACCGCCGAACAAATCCCAGTGAACGTGTCCGCCGGCAAAGAGTTCCTCGTGATACACTTCAGCACCGATAAGGTTTGTTAAAAGCATACCAAATGCGATTGGCAAAAGTAGTAGTGGTTCAAATTTCTTTACGATAGCCAGATACAGGAGAACACAAGCGACGACAACCATTAAAACAGTCTTCCACGCATCGCCCTGTGTAAGCATATAAAATCCTGTTTGCTGGACAAAATTCATTATTGCTTCCATTTATTTGTCCCCCGATTATTTAATTGTGCAAAGCGCATCGCCTGTCTGAACAGATGCTCCCTTTGTCACGCCAATTGATGTAACAACGCCGTCAGTTCCTGCCATAATTTCGTTTTCCATCTTCATAGCTTCCAAAATCATAAGAACTTGACCCTTTTTAACACTGTCTCCCACATTAACCTTAACATCAAGGATTGTTCCTGGCATTGGGCTTGAAATTGCCTCGCCCTCGCCTGTTGCTTTAGGTGCTGCAGGTGTTGCTGCTACGCTTGGTGCTGCCTTTGCTTCTGTTTCGCTCATAAGCTCGATTTCAATTTCATAATTTGTTCCGTTTACGTTTACTCTATACTTTTTCATTTTTATTTATTCCTTTCTGTCTTTATATTCTCTTGAATGATAGAACTTTTATATTGTTAGCCTCTGTACCAAGTTCTTCTGCAATTACTGCAGAGCAGGCTGCCACAATTTCCTGTTTGTTCTGAATAGGTGCGCTTGATTGAGCAGGCACAGCTAAAGGTGACTCTTCAGATTTTTTTCCATTTTTAAAAAGTTTTACTGCAGCACTCATCAAATAGCATAAAACAATAAGTGAAATAAGACCGACAAATACTGTTCCTATTCCCAGTGCCACTACTAATGCAGATGATATCTCTGTCATTTTCTATGTCCTCCTTCCAATGTTTCTCGGCTCCAAGTGGTTAATTTACTAAATTTTACCTCACTATACATTTTACTACAATTTGCAGCAATTTGCAAGCACTTTATAGTTTTTTTTAAATTTCATTATAGCCAGAAAACTCTAACTTATTTTTTGCATTTTTATATAAAATATTGGGATTTTTAAATAAAAAAAACAGACCATGAAGTCTGTTTTTTTTGTTACAGATTTTTGAGATAGTTTATTTCGTGAGAGGTTAAGTGTCGCCATCTGCCAAGCGGGAGGTTCCCAAGCTCCACCGTTCCGATACTTACTCTTTGAAGTTCCTTAACCCTTGAACCAACCGCCTCAAACATACGTCTTACCTGACGGTTTTTGCCCTCGTGAATAGTGATTTTTATTGTGGTATGACCATTTTGGGCATCAAGCATTTCCACTTCTGCAGGGCTTGTTACAAATCCGTCATCAAGCTTAACACCACGTCTTAATTGCGCAAGTCCCTTAATTGTTATTCCGCCTTTTAAAACGGCTATATAGGTTTTTTTAATGTTATGCTTCGGGTGCGTCACCTTGTATGTGAAGTCGCCGTCATTTGTTAAAAGCAACAGACCCTCGGTTTCATAGTCAAGGCGACCAACAGGAAAAATGCGTTCGCTTATTTCTGGTCCCACAAGGTCGATTACAGTAGGTCTTTCAAACTGGTCCTTTACTGTTGTAACATAGCCTACAGGTTTGTTCAGCATAATATAAAACATCTTTCCGCTCGGCTTTATCACCTTTCCGTCAAGCTTTACAGTATCAGCGCCAATTTCCACCTTTACACCCTGTTCGGTTATTTTCTCGCCGTTTACAGTAACTCTGCCTGATGAAATTATTTCTTCAGCACCACGGCGTGACGCCGCTCCGCACATAGCCATATATTTCTGAAGTCTTACTATTTCTCCCATTAGTCCTCTCCTTTTTCCATAAGACTCAAAATCAAATCATTATCGTTTATTTTAATTCCGTCTTTTTGGATTTTATCAATTATTTTAGTTTCTTTTTCTGTAAACAGGCATGATTTACAAATCAAAATATTATCGTATTTTTTGTAATCATTGCCTTTTGAAAGAAATTCCTCGTCTTTTACGTCAAACTCGTATCCCTTTTTTGAAAGCATTTCACAATAATATACACTTTCAATCGCCGCCGAAAGTGCAGGAGTTTCCAGTCTGTTTAATCTTCCCTTTATCTCACTCTGCCTGAATCTTTCCTTAACGCCTCTTACAGACTTTATCAGCAAAATTTTTTGCATAACCTCATTTGCCTTTATTCTTTCAATAAAATCTCCCGTTATAACAAAGTCTTTATAAGAAAAGCCAAGTTCTTTTGCCAAAATTTCATTTCCTTTATGTACCGCCAATGAAATCCCCGCATTTTTTAGCAACTCGGGATTTATCATATTTTTCATAAGGTCATATTGCATTTCAATATTACCCAAATCAAAAATTATTTCCTTTCCAATGCTATCACAGAACTTTTTAAGCGGAATCATATAAGTTCTCAAAATGTACTTTTCAAAATTTTTATAATACCACCAACGCACAGAACTTATTTCTGTTTCATCATCAAAAAGGTCATACAGAGTTTCGCAGTTTTCCTCGTCCATCCTGCACATTTTTGCAAGCTTTGAATTCCATATCGGTCCGCTTATTTCGGGAACAGGAACGATAAATCCGAATACATCATCATAAAACGCTTCGATATTTTTTAAGAGCTTTTTCAAGTCTTTAACGCCTACGTATCTTACCTCTCCGCTTTTTTCGGATATTTTTCCCGCATTCTCATATAAAATCTGCACCGATTTTATGGTTTTGGGTGAAAGCTTTATTAAAACCTCCGTAACACCTTGTGCTTTTAGTAGTAAAAAGTCAGTATCCTCACTTACAAAAGCAAATCTGTTGCTCAATTTTGTGCCATTCCTTTCCTTACAACTGCTTCTGCCACCTTAATGCCGTCAACAGCCGCACTCATTATGCCTCCGGCATACCCTGCACCTTCGCCTGCAGGATAAAGACCGCAAATATCTGCCATATAGCTTTCTTTATCTCTCACTATCCTGACAGGTGCCGAGCTTCTTGTTTCAGGCGCTGTCATAACAGCACCGCCGTCAGCAAATCCCTTTAGTTTTTTATCAAATTCCTTTATAGCAAGCTTCAGCGTGTCTGTCACAAATTCAGGGAAAAGTTCGCTTATATCACAGAATTTAACACCGGGCCTGTATGTCGGCTCTACCTTTTCGTGCATTTCTACTCCAAGAAAGTCTGCCACATACTCTGCAGGTGCCATATAGTTTTCTCCGCCCAAAAAGAAAGCCTTTTTCTCAATTTCTTCCTGAAATTCCACACCCGCAAGAGGCTCTTGTGATGGAAAATCTGAAGTGTTTACATTAACCAGCAGTGCACTGTTTGCGTTTTTTTTGCATCTTGCGTTATTGCTCATCCCGTTTGTTACAACTCCGCCGTGAAAGGATGCAGACGCAACAACCTCGCCACCGGGACACATACAGAAGGTATATGCACTTCTGCCGTTTTCAAAATGTGCCGACAGCTTGTAGTCTGCACTGCCCAGCTTATCCCAGAATTTACCGTACTGGCTTTTATTTATCATTTCCTGTCTGTGTTCAATTCTTACGCCAACAGAAAAGTTTTTCTGCTCCATTTTAATACCGAGTTTTCGGAGCATTCGGTAGGTGTCACGTGCAGAATGACCAATAGCAAGAATTACGTTGTCAGTTTTGATTTCGTATTTTTCACCATCATTTTCCACTTCCACACCGCACACTGCATTATCATTAACCAGAATTCCTGATACCTTGTTTAAAAAGCGTACCTCTCCGCCCAATCTTTCAATTTCAAGACGGATATTCTTTACCACTTTCCTTAAAATGTCTGTGCCTATATGAGGTTTGGCGGTATATGTTATTTCGCGAGGCGCACCAAACTCCGAAAAGGTGTCCAGAACAAACTGACATCTTTCATCATTAATTCCGCTATTGAGCTTTCCGTCAGAAAAAGTGCCTGCACCACCCTCGCCAAACTGTACGTTTGTTTTGGTATCCAGCTTACCATTTCTCCAGAATTCTTCTACCGCATTATGTCTTGCATCAACATCTGCGCCACGTTCTAAAAGTATAGGCTTTTCTCCGCACCTTGCCAGCATAAGTCCCGCAAAAAGACCACAAGGACCTGTTCCCACAATAACAGGACGCATTTTAAGTGCCTTGCCTTTTTTGAATGTGTATTTCTTTTCCTTATATTCCAAAAAACCGTGTATTCTATTTTTGGTAGTTGCGGCTACTGTATAAACATAGTGAACATCGGTTTTTTTTCGTGCATCAATCGCCTTTTTTATTATCTTGTAATCCAGAATATCATTTTCTGACACCTTGGCACGTTTTGCAATATGCATTTTTGTAAGCTCATCGCCGATTGCGACCTTTATATTATCAATCCTTATCAATTGCGGCCTCGCTTCCTGCTACCATTCCCGAAGCCCATGCCCACTGCAGATTATATCCACCGCAAGGACCGTCAATATCAAGAACTTCGCCTGTTATGTATAGGTCTTCTATAAGTTTTGATTCCAAAGTGTACCGGTTTATCTCTGAAAGTTCTATTCCGCCTGCTGTTACCTGTGCATTATCCCATGGCATAGTCCCCGTAACATCAAAACGCCAGGACTTTATCATCTTTGCTATCTTTATGATTTCATCATTCTTTAATGTGTCGCTCATTTTGGAAAGCGGCGAAATACCGCATTCCTTTAAAAGAAGCTGACCCAAAGCTTTATTTAAAATGCCTATTAAATATGTTTCCATTGTTTGCTTTGGTTTGTTTTTTAAAATGGTTATAACCTGTTCTTCTGTGTAGTCAGGCAATAGGTCTAAGAAAACAGGCTCTCCTTTTTTGACATATTTGGCGAGTCCAAAAACAGGTATTCCTGAAATACCATAATTATTAAACTGTATTTCCCCTGTATCGTATCTTCCCGATGCGGTTGTAACCTTTCCGTATGCCCGTACACCGCCCACGCTTTTTTCAGTTTTAAGCTGAACCAAAGACGGTACAAGCTTTGTTGTGTGATGTCCAAAAGCCCTGAGCAGCTCATATCCCTTTCCGTCCGAGCCGGATTTCGGAGATGCCTTTCCTCCCGTTGCTACTATCACTTTTTTTGCCTCAACCTTCTGGTTTTTTGAAAAGATTGCGAAGCCATTATTGTTTTTTTCCACTTTTTGCACATCAAAATCTGCAATAATTTTTACAGAAAGTCTTGAAAGCTCAAGTCTTAAAACGTCAAGAACAGCCGTAGCCTGTCCTGACAACGGATACACTCTGCCCTCTGCCTCCTCCTTGGAAAGCAAGCCCAACTCTTCAAAGAAAGATATAACTTGTTTGCTGGAAAAGCGCGACAAAGCAGAGCCTACAAACTCTGAATTGTAGTCCTCTGCTTTTGAATTTATATTTGTGAAATTACAACGTCCGTTCCCTGTTGCAAGTATCTTCTTGCCAATGCGGGGATTTTTTTCAAGTATGCACACATTTTTGCCGCACCTTGCCGCAAAAATTGCCGCCATTATTCCTGATGCTCCGCCGCCAATTACCGCTACATCAATCTTCACTGTCTTCCTGTTCCTTTTCGTCTATAAACTCTGAAATTGCCATTTTTACTGTAATTACAATCGGTACAGATATTATCATTCCGGCAACGCCGAAAAGTCCGCCGCCAACAGTTACTGCAAGGATTATCAGAAGAGGTGATGCATCTAAAACTTCACCCATAATCTTCGGGCTTGTATAGTTGCCATCAATCTGCTGCAGAATTATTAAGAAAATTGCCGCCCATAAAGCCTTGAAAAATCCGCCTGTCAGCAAGGTTATAAGCACTGCCATGCAACCTGCAATAATTGCGCCGAAATATGGTATAAGATTAAATACACCTATCATGATGCCAAGTATTATTGCGTATTTTACTCTCAGTATTGAAAGCACTATTGTTGCCAAAACCGCCATAATTGTAGCTGCCAAGAGTAAGCAGAATAAATATTTCGAAAAAATGTTATTTATTTTTCTTGCATTTTCAATAAGTCTTCCTGCTTTTTCTTCCTTTAACAAAACCTTAGCAGCACGCTTGATTGATGTCTTGATTTTTTCCTTTTCAATAAGCATATATACCGAAACAATAATTCCGATAAGTACGTTTATAACACCTGATGTTATATTAACAACACCCTTTGCATACTTGCCGAATTCAGCAATATCAATTTTGCCAAGGAAAGTATTAAATGTGTTAATTATATTTGCTTCGTTTATCTCAAACAAAGTAAATCCGTATTGTTTTTGGAATTTTTCAATTGTTGAAAGCGCCTCGTTGATATATCCCGGAATGTTGTTATACAAGTCAACAAAGTTGCGGTATAACGCCGGAGCAATAGCACTTATCACAATGTAAAATATCAATGCAGTAATAATATATACTCCAAGTATGCTTATACCTTTACTTCTTTTTTTGATAAAAGCATACTTGCTCTTTAGACACAGATTGTTAATCTTCACAGCCGGAATGTTAAGAATATATGCAATAATAAATCCTATAACAAACGGTGACAGGCTTTTTATCAATACTTCAATAAACTCTGCTACCTTATAAAAATTATCAAATGTTTTATAAACTGCTATAACGGCAACAGAAAAAACAAAAGCAATAATCCAATTTCTGTACTTATCAAACTTTTTCATTCTTCACCTCATAAAAATTCAAGGTTGCCCTGCCACGTCAAGACGTCTTGCAAAGCAACCCTGTTTATCACCGATTATTCTGCCAACATTATTGTCACGCCCTGGCAGACAAATATACCATTCTGGTACACACCATATACTTCTACCATATCTCCTGCTTTAATTTTCTTAAGAGTATAGTCTTTGAAGCTTGGCATTACAATATATTTTGTTTCGTCATTACACGTAATATATGTGGTCACTTTTGTGCCCTGCTCTTCTGATGATATTTCAATTACCTTGGCTTTTTCGTTAACTGAAACAACTTTTCCTGAAAGCTTTGAGCCTACAACACCTACATTTGCTGCAGATTCAATTTTTACGATTGCTTCACTCTCCAAAGTAACTGTCATGCCGCTGCCAACTTCAAAATCAGCAAGCTTGCCTTCCTTTCCGTCAACCAGAATAGAAACTCCTGCCGGAATGTCGTAAGTTTCGTCCTTTCCGTTTACGCTGATTGTAAGTGTCGGGCTGCTTGAAATTGTATAAGACCTCAAAACTCCCTTAATTGTCTTTCTTGAAGCCTGAGCTGAAACAGATGAAATTACACCATACTCAAACTTAAGTGTCAGTTTGTCGCCTCTGTAAAGGTCTGCAAACTCTGCAGTCTTACCGTCTTTTTCAATTCTTGTTTTAGCGGCAAAGGTAATCACCATTCCGTCATATTTCTCATCATCATGTGCGATTGTTATTGAACCTTTCGGGTCAATGCTTGAAAGTATTGCACCTTTAACTGTCTCAGTTTTTGTTATAGCTTTAATTTCAACAACAACATCTCCGGCTAAACCTAATTCAAGGTATTCGTCTGTTTTAATCTTGCTTACATTAAGCAGTTCATTATTAATTATAATGATTGCATTAGGGCTGCATTCATAACTTACAGCCTCTCCTGTTTCAGGGTCCTCTGTACGTATTTCAATTTTTCCTTCCGAACTTTTGTAGCCCTTGTAAACAACCTTTTTAGTTTCTGTAACTTCAGTTGCCAAAATGTCAATATATACAACCTTCACTCCGCCGTCATCTTCTGCGTATGTAAGCACTACTGTCTGACCAGGTAAAAGCTCTTTATCGTCTGCTTTTTTGCCGTCTTTAAAGATAATGGTATCCTTTGAATATCCGATTTCATCATCATAATCCGCAATCTTGATATTATCAGCATCAGCATCTACCTTTTCAAGCTTTGCAATCTCAAAGTAGTAATTTGCGCTGTTTGCTGTCTTTGAAAGCATAACCGCAATTTGACCACGCTGAACGTTTCCGTTTGGTGAGAATTTATTATCGCTTCCCTGCATTATTCCCTTCTGGGAAACATAATATACATACTGCTTTGCTTCGCTTGGAATATCTGCTACGTCAGTATAGTCCATATCTATCAAAACTTCCTGTGTTGCTGTATCCTCTGCAAGCATTGCCTTTGTAATAAGGATTGCCGCCTCATATCGTGGCATTGCTTTTGTTTTCTTTGAGCCTTCAAAATATCTGGCAAGTTCCTCTTCAGAAATTATTCCGCGATACAAAAGGAATGCAATATCCCCCTCTGCATAGGTAAGTTCATATTCCTCTAAAACATCCTTATACTTTTCCTTTGCAATTTCCAAAACATCCTTGTTTGATTCGTTATTTGAACCCATAAGACGAGCAAAAAGTGCAAAAGCGTCCATTCTTGAAACGTCTCTTTCAGGTTTATATGTGCCGTCATCATAACCGCTTATAAGGCCTCTTTTAGCCATATCTTCAACATATTCTTTTGCCCAGTGTTTATCGGTAACATCGCTGAATGTGTCCTTTGCCATAACAGGCACAATTGTAGACGCAGCCAAAGCTGATGCAAGAAGCATTGATATTAGTTTTTTCATATTCTTTTCATCCTTTCCGCCGTTTTTAAGCGAGTATCATTAAAAGTCTGAATCACGGATTTGTAAAACTTTTTACAACCCCTGTTTTTTAGTTGCTTTTATGTATATCTACGCTTACATACACTACTATAATTTTATATTAACATACTCTTTTATCATAATCAATATTTCTTTTGAATTTGTATAATATTTGTAACATTTCTACAATTATTCCACAATATATTGTGTTTTTTGTTTTAATAATCGGAAAAGGACAGCCGAAGCTGTCCCTTTACCGTAAATTGTATAGAGAAGATATTAAGAGCACCTTTTAAAGTTATTTTATAATTACAACTTCCTGAACAACATCCTTATAGATTTTTACGAACACTCTGTTGCCTTCGTCTTCATCATATGCCTGAATGTCGCCGATTTCAGCAGCTGATACCTGGTTTTTAGCAAGACTTGTGTCTACGCTGTAAACCTGAACGTCATTTGATAGCTGGAAGTTCATTACACTTCCTCCGTTAACTGTTACGTTAATTGAGTTTGTGAACTTCTTTGTTACCTTACCGTAAACCGTCTTAAGGTTTTCAACCACTTCTGTTTCCGCTTCTGTACCCTTTTCGTCAATATCGAAAAGAAGTCTTATATTTGTGATTTCACCCTCTGAGTTTGTTACATACTGAATGATGTCGCCAGCTTCAAGAGTCTTACCATCACCCTTTGTTAAGATACCTGCAGTTTCCGCAAAAATCTCAACTTCTTTTCCGTCTACATAAGCTGTCATAAGCTCGGTTACTTCATCGTCATCATTTGTTGCACTCACGATGTCAGAAACAACTGCGATTGATGATTCCGCATTTGTCTGTAGGTTTGAATCTGTTACAACAATTGCCTTTGCTACAAAATCTTCACCCATATCGAATACAGTTACGTTATATTTTGAACCGTCTTCAAACATTGAAAGCTTACCGATTTTGTAATCTCTGTCGTCTTCGTTAACATCGAAAATGATTGTTTCGTCTGTTAATCTTACGGCACCGATTTTGTTTGTCTTTCCGTTAAACTCTTCATCTTCATAGATAAAGTTCATAGTGAATTTAGACTTGTCAACATTACCTGTGCCTGTGTTATCCTGTGCTGTGTTCAAAGAAACGATTTTTCCTTCAGAGTTTAGTGAGTAAGTGATAAGCTGCTTGTTTGTATCCGCTCCTGTTTTAAGGTCTTCTACAACTGTTGCTGCAAGCTTTCCTGATACTCCGTTAAATCTGATTTTTTCGTTTGCTGTCAGAGTTACTTCCTTTCCTGACTTTGTGAATACACGGAATGTTGATTCTTCAGTTGCATCTGAAGTGTGTGCTTTTAGAAGGTAAGCATAGTTTGAAGATGTTGTAACTTCCTTGTCAACGCCCGCAATCATACCCATAACGTCAAGATAGAATACGCCCTCTGTTCCAAGGTTCAGGTCTTCTGTATAATTAGAAGCTATTTTATAGGTCTTACCGCCGATAATATAGCCGTCCTTACCGATACCTGTGATTTTACCTTCAACCACTTCTCTTGAAACTTCTATATTGTAGATAAGCTTGTCTTTACTTGCAGAAATTGAAAGAACATCGTATTCTTCAAGGTCTGAAATTTTAAGCTCATCTGCACCGTGCATAATTGTATAAGAAAGATCTTCGTTTTCATCGTCAAGCTTTAAAGTCGGTTTGCCGTACTTGTCAATAATCTTATTTGTAGATGTTACTTCTTCTACAACCATATTTTCATACTCGGTTACAAATACGATGTCGTATCTGCCGTTTGAGTCGCTGTCAAGAAGTGTTACCTTACCTGATGATTCTGAAATATCAACAAGGTCAAAATCCATAGCTTCAAATTTTCCGTTATAGATTAGTGTTGGTTCACTGTCAAGTGTAACGTATGATACCTTGCTTGATTCTGAATCCTTAAAGTATTCGATAGCTTTATATGAGCCCTTATCTGTAATTCCTGCCATAAGGTCTGCTCTGATTTCAAATGTTTTATTTTTATTAGCTTCAGGAAGCGCAAGAATTACTTCCATATCGCCGCTTTCATTTTCCATTGCATAGTAAGTTACCTTGTAACCCAGCAGGTTATTCATATTATATGCAGTTTCAAAAATCTGGTCACCGATTTTGATAAGACCCTTTTCAAGACCTGTATCATCGGTTAGAGATGTTCCTTCAACTGCAACAACCTGACCTGATTCCTTTGTAACCTCAAGAACGTCTTTTAGAAGAGTCTTGTCAGTTATTTCCCACTTGGCATCATCGCCGAAGCCTGTCTGTTCCATCATTTTTGCGTCAAGTGCATTAACTGTCATAAACGCTACATTACCTCTTGAAATAGGTGCAGTATTTGAACCCTGAACATTTTTAGTAAGTCCGTTGTTTGAACCTGCCACAATATACCCTTGCGGGAAGCCGCCCTTTGACTGTGCGTATACTTCGTAACCCATAGCACGTACAAAGATTGTCATTGCTTCTGCATAAGTGATTTCCTTATCCGGCAAGAAGTAGCCTGTGTCATAACCTACTACAAGATTCTGTGCAGTTGCTACGTTGATATATCCGTTTGCCCAGTGTTCAACCGGTACGTCCGGATAATTTGATGTGCCCTTTGCACTCTCTGCCGCATCGCCAAGTCCCATCGCAAGGACTGCCATTTTGGTAACCTCTGAACGCTTGATTGTGTCGTCCGGTCTGAACTTTCCGTCACCGTCACCGTTCATAATGTCAAGAGCCTGCAAAATCTGAATTGGCTCTTCATACCTTGTTCCTTTTACGTCAACAGGAATACCCGCTGATGCAAAAGCGTGCATGCCGAAAGATGAAATTGACATTGCCGCTGTCAATATTCCGGCAAGAACTTTTTTTGAACCTTTCATTATGTGTCCTCCTTTTAATACCGAATGTGTTTTTCACATTCTTCCTATACTACCAGTGGTTTACATAATAACTAAATTTTAAAATTTTGGCATTTTTATGCCAATTTTCATCAAAAAATAATTTTATGTCAACCACGTGTTCTATGATACACTATGCATAATGAAATTTCAACAAGTAAGTTATGGTAATAAAAAAAGAAGCGCCAAACAGCGCCTCTTTCGCTTTATTATTCTTTTCCGTCCCAACAGTAAGTACAAAGTTTGCACTTGTCTATTCCTATTGCTTCAACAAGTCCGTCAAGTGACTGGAACTCAAGAGTTTTAAGATGTAGCTTCTCACAAATAGCATCACGCATTTTCTTTCCACGCTCTGTGTTTGTGTCACTATATTCGTCTAAATACTTAAATCCCGCCTCTCCTTCAAGCTCCATAATGGTACTTCTTGTGATAAGCTCCATTACGTCCTTTGCAGGCGAGAAGTTTAAGTATTTACAGCTATGCATAATCGGCGGGCAGGCAGAGCGCATATGCACTTCACCCGCTCCGTTTTCGTAAAGGAAATCAACCGTCTTTCGCATCTGTGTTCCACGAACGATTGAGTCATCAACAAACAGCAGATTCTTTTCCTCAATCAGGTCGTGAACAGGAATCTGCTTCATTTTTGCAACTCTGTTTCTTTCCTCCTGATGTGTTGGAATAAAGCTTCTTGCCCAGGTTGGCGTGTACTTTATAAACGGTCTTGCAAAAGGTATTCCGCTCTTGTTTGCATATCCGATTGCATGAGGAGTTCCCGAATCAGGAACACCGCAAATGTAGTCAATATCCTGACATTTACCGTTTTCCTTGTCGGTTCTTGCCATAATTTCTCCGTTTTTGTATCGCATGCATTCAACATTAACGCCTTCATAAGAAGAAGTCGGGAATCCATAATATGACCACAAGAATGCGCAAATCTTAAGTTCTTTGCCCGCTTCCTTTAAGACCTTTACCTCGTCCTTCGTGATTTCCACAATTTCGCCCGGTCCAAGTTCTCGTTCGAAGTTATAACCTGTTTTATACATAGCAAAGGATTCAAAGCTGACACAGTATCCGTATTCTGATTTCCCAATCAAAACAGGCAATCTGCCTACTTTATCACGGGCAGCGATAAGAGTCCCTTTTTCCGTCATAATAAGAACAGATGCCGTTCCCTCTATCTCCCCCTGTGCAAATTCAATACCCTCTGCAAAACTTTCTTTCTGGTTTATAAGCGCTGATATAAGGTCGGTATAGTTTACTCTTCCACCCGTCATTGCATCAAAGTGTCCGCCTATATCATTCAAATACTTTTCAATAAGCTCATCTGCATTTGAAATTGCACCAATCATACAAATCGCATAAGTTCCAAGCCTTGATCTTATTATCTTTGGCTGGGGATCGTAATCACTTATACAGCCTATTGCTGTTGTTCCGTGCATTTCATCAAACACCTTACCGAATTTTGTACGAAACGGAGAGTTTTCGATGTTGTGAATTTCCCTCTGTATTCCCTTTTCTTCGTCAAACGATGCCATACCCGCACGGCGTGTACCCAAGTGTGAATGGTAGTCTGTACCAAAAAACACGTCAGATATAACGCTTCGTCCGGCTACTGCTCCAAAAAAGCCTCCCATAAATTTACCTCCGCTATGATTATGTTAAACAGTTTCTACTTTTATAATGTTTGTATTTCCCGATTTTCCTTCGGCCTTTCCTCCGGTCATAACAACGCTGTCGCCTTTTGAAAGTCCGAGAACCTCCTCTGCTTTTTTCAAGGCGTGGTAGAACATTACGTCGGTAGAATCAAATTTTTCACTCAAAACCGGCGTAACCCCCCACGACATCGCAAGCTTGTACCACACCTTTTTATTTATCGCCATTCCGACAATATCTACAGGTGCACGAAAACGTGACACCATTCGTACGGTCATTCCCGAAATAGAGCTTACCACAATCGCCTTTGCACCTATGTCAATAGCCATTCCGCAAGTAGCGTGCGAAATAGCGTCAAGCTGATTTCTTATTTTGAAATCATAGTTCAAAAATCTCTTTTTATAGTGAATATGATTTTCTGTTTCCTCGACAATTCTTGCCATTGTGCGCACTGTTTCTACCGGATACTTTCCGGCAGCAGATTCTCCTGACAGCATAACCACGCTTGTACCGTCATAAACAGCATTCGCAACGTCAGAAATCTCGGCACGTGTTGGTCTTGGGTTATAAATCATTGTTTCAAGCATCTCTGTTGCCGTTATAACCCGTTTTCCAAGCATACGGCATTTTGTAATAAGGTACTTCTGTATAGACGGAAGTTCGGCAAACGGCACTTCAACGCCAAGGTCACCTCTTGCAATCATAATTCCGTCACATTCTTCACAGATTTCTTCTATATTATCAATCCCGCTTTTGTTCTCAATTTTGGCGATAAGGTCAATATCCTTTCCTCCGTTTTCGTTAAGAAACTCCCTGATTGAATGAATATCCTCTCTTGTTGATACAAATGATGCCGCAACAAAATCCACACCATTCCTTATTCCGAACAGCAGGTCTTCTTTGTCCTGCTTGCTTAAAAATTCCTGATTTAAAACCTTACCGGGAAAACTCATACTCTTCTGGTTTGAAAGCTCTCCCCCCACTGTTACTTCGCATATAACATCGGTTTCGGTCTTTTCGCAAACCTTGAACATAACGAGTCCGTTATTTACTAAAATTCTGTCCCCTATCTGGAGGTCATTTACCAACCCCTGATAGTTAACAGAAACTATCGTTTCATCACCCTCAACGTCTTTTGTAGTGAAGGTAAAAGTATCGCCATCTGCCACAGTAACCTTGCCGTTTTTAAATGCTTTAATACGGTATTCAGGGCCTTTTGTGTCAAGCATAATAGCTATCGGCATTTCAAGCTCGTCACGAACTTTTTTTATCATATCAATCTTTTCCTGATGCTCGCTGTGAGTACCATGGGAAAAATTCAGTCTTGCTATATTGAGTCCCGCTTTGCACATTTTGGCAAAAACAGCCTCATCACTGCTTGCAGGTCCTATTGTGCATATAATTTTTGTTTTTCTCATAACAATGCCTTCTTTCAAAAACTTACCCAATCATACTATATCACAAAACGCCTTTTTTGTAAATA